>CAZVSE010000004.1:68629-79517 GCA_964629445.1 uncultured Ruminococcus sp.
CCGATGATGTCGCCCGCGTAGGCTTCGTCGACGATCTCGCGGGATTCCGCCATCAACTGCTGCGGCTGACTCAGGCGCATCTTCTTGTCTCCCTGCACGTGGTAGACTTCCATTCCCTTCTCGAACTTGCCCGAGCAGATGCGCATAAATGCGACACGGTCACGGTGCGCCTTGTTCATATTTGCCTGAATCTTGAACACAAAGGCAGAGAAATTCTTGCCAAAAGGATCGATCTCGCCGCAGTCTGCCTTACGCGCGAGCGGCGAGGTGGTCATCTTGAGGAACTCCTCGAGGAAAGGCTCCACGCCGAAGTTGGTCAGTGCCGAGCCGAAGAACACGGGGGTAAGCTCGCCCGCGCGCACTGCGTCCATATCGAACGCAAAGCCCGCGCCGTCGAGCAACTCGACATCATCATTCAACGTCTCATACAAATTGTCCCCGATCATCCCGCGCAGACTCTCGTCCTGCAGATCGACAGTGGTCGCCTGCACCTCGTGCTGGGCGTTGGACTGCTCGTCGTTCGCGGCAAATGCGATGATACGGCTGCCGCCGCGGTCGTACACGCCCTTAAATTCCTTGCCTGAGCCGATCGGCCAGTTCATCGGATAGGTGCGAATACCGAGCACATTCTCGATCTCTTCCATCAGATCAAACGGATTGCGCGCCTCGCGGTCCATCTTGTTGATAAAGGTGAAGATGGGAATATGGCGCAGTAGACAGACCTTGAACAGTTTAATGGTCTGCCGCTCGACGCCCTTCGATGCGTCAATGACCATCACCGCCGAGTCCGCCGCCATCAGCGTACGGTAGGTATCCTCGGAGAAATCCTGGTGACCGGGGGTATCCAGAATGTTGATGCAGAAATCCTTGTAATTGAACTGCATCACCGACGAAGTGACCGAAATACCACGCTGCTTTTCGATCTCCATCCAGTCGGAGACCGCGTGCTTATTGTTCTTTTTGCCCTTGACCATACCCGCCTGCTGGATCGCCCCGCCGTACAGCAAGAACTTCTCCGTCAGCGTGGTCTTACCCGCATCAGGGTGAGAAATGATCGCAAAGGTGCGCCGCCGCAGGATCTCCTCCTGCAAGGTGCCGCCGGTGGTCACCACCGTGTCTTTTAAAATCGTTGTATCCAAGGTATATCCTCCACAGCAGAAAATAGCGGCGGCAGTGCCGCCGCACAGTATTTTTATTTTACTGCATTTTGCAGGAATAATCAACTACTGATTTTCACAATATTGCACCGCGCAAACAACGAATTTACGGACAGGACTCCAAAAGCAGAGCGTGACAAATGCCCGGAATGCTCTCCCCCTGCTGAGACGAGGTCGGTGACATCAGCGCACCCGTCGGGCAGAACAAAAGCCGATGTACATCTCCCCGCTCGAGCATCGGTAAGAGATGCGCGCACAGCACCGACGCGGAGCAGCCGCACCCCGAGCCGCCCGCATGCACGTCCTGCGTGTCGCGGTCAAACAGCAACAGCCCACAGTCGGTGTAGTTATCCCCGAGCGAGTATCCCTTTTGCTCCATCAGCTCGCAACACAACCGCGAGCCGACCAAACCAAGATCACCCGTGGCGATCATATCGTAGTCGTCCGGACGGGTATCGGTGTCGGCAAAAAAATGCGCGAGCGTGTCCGCTGCGGCGGGTGCCATCGCGCTGCCCATATTGTTCATATCGGTGACACCCATATCCTGCACCCGTCCGATGCACACATCCGAGACCCGCACGCCGCGTGCCGCACGTCCGACCACTACCGCACCCGAGGCGGTCGCCGTCCACTGACTCGTCGGCGGGCGCTGACCGCCGTATTCCAGCGGATAGCGGAACTGTCGCTCCGCGGTGCAGAAATGCGACGAGGTCACCGCGCCGCACAGATCCGCCGCGCCGCTGTCGACGAAGATCGCCGCCATCGCCATCGTCTGCCCCATCGTCGAACAAGCACCAAACTGCCCGATAAGTGGCACATTCATCTCCCGCAAGCCGAAGGTCGAGGCGATATTCTGGTTGAGCAGGTCGCCCGCGAACAGATATTGCAGTTGGCTCGGAGAAAACCCCGCTTTATCCAGCGCACGGGTGAGGGCTTCCTTTTGTAGGGCGCTCTCCGCCTTTTCCCACGTCTTTTCCCCGAGATGCGTATCCTCGAAGATCGCATCAAACTGCTTTCCGAGTGGCCCTTGCCCCTCTTTTTTGCCGCCGACGGCGGCATAACTCAAAATGGTCGGTCGGTTGGATAAGGTGACGGTATATTTCCCCCGTCTCTCCGGCATAACAACTCCCCCTTTGATAACAACAGGGTTAGCATATCCGACAAGAGGAAGATTATGCAAAAAAGCCGCATTTCCCGAAAGAAATGCGGCTTTTATTCGCTTGTAGGTGTCGAGTTTTGCGATAAGCCGAGAATGTAGTCCGCCGACGTATTGTACAGTCGCGCGAGGCGGATGATCACGTCCGTCGGCACATCCCGCAACCCCCGCTCGTAGCGGCTGTACTGCGGCTGTTTCATCTGCAGATAATCCGCCACCTGCCGTTGGGACAGATCGTGATCCTCCCGCAGATCTTTTAATCGGGGATAGTAATTATTCATTCTCTCACCGCTCTCATAACCATTCAGTATTGACATCGTATCATAAATTTTGTATAATAGTATTTATTGATAACCACACGGTTATGAAAGTGGGCGCAAAAGAAAGGATGTATCCAATGAAAAAGACCCTTACCATCATTCTCGCTATCGCACTGATGGGCTTGTGCGTGACAGGCTGTTCGACCGCTTCGTATGATGTGACGGATAGCTCCGCCGAGTTATCCGAACAAGAGCGATCCACGGCCGCCACAACGACAACGACCACAACCACGGCCGCCACAACGACAACGACCACAACCACCACAACCACCACCGCGACAACGGCCACCACAACCACCACCGCGACCACCACACAAAACAACGTCGAGGCGATGGTGTGGATCCCGCAATCCGGCTCGAAATACCACAGCAAGGCGAGCTGCAGTAATATGAAAAATCCCAGTCAGGTGTCCAAATCCGAAGCGATCGGCTTAGGCTATGAACCCTGCAAAAAATGCTATAAATAATATCCCGCTCGGGCGATGTGCATCGTCAAGATCCTTGCACATCGCCCGAGCCTTCTTTTATGTGAGCGGAGAATATCGCCTGCTCTCTCGTGCATAAAAACACTCACCTGCCAATCGGCACGACGCCGGTGAAATATGCGCTTATTTCCTTGACAAAACAGAGGTTTTACATTATAGTAATAATGTAAATTTATATCATTATAGGGGAAGTGTTCCCTTTTGCCGTTTGATGCCGGGCGGCACACGTGATCCAAAGCACGACAAATACCGAAATTCTTGTTTCCAGGGGCTTTAAGATGATCAAAGAAAAATTAAAAACGCTCTCATTTGCGGAATGTGTCTTATATGCCGCGTTGTTCTTCGTCGGCATCTTCCACGTCTATCTGTCTTGCGTGTTATCGGTCGTGCTGCTGATCTGGCTCTGGCTGCGCCGCAAGAAAACGAGATGCATAACCGTTCGGGTGAATATGACCTTTATCGCGGTCGTCGTCCTAGTCGGCGGGTACGCAGTCACCTCATTATGGGCGATCGACACCGGTGTTGCCGTGTTCGGCTTCTTTAAGTTCCTGCCGCTGGTGCTGTATTCACTGGTGCTGATGCAGGAGGAAGGCGGCAGAGAAAAGGTCATCGCGCATCTGCCCTATCTCGTCACCGCGATGACGGCCCTGTCGATCGGGTGTATGTACATCCCGTCGCTCTCCTCATTCTTCGCGGTTTCCGGACGACTGAGCGGGTTCGTGCAATACCCGAACACCTTTGCCATCATCCTGCTGGTCGCAGAACTGCTACTGATCACGAAAGAGCGTCCCCGCATCTGGGATTACCTGTGCATCTGCGTACTGCTGTTCGGCATCCTATACACCGGCAGCCGTACCGTGTTCGTGCTCGCGGGCGTATCCAATCTGTCGGCACTGTTGATCAACAAGAATAAAAAGGTTCGCTTTATCACCCTCGGTTGCATCGGAGCCGGCATCCTGCTCGTGCTGCTGTATTGCCTGATCACCGACAGCTTCGAGGTGCTGACCCGCTATCTGAACATATCGACAACGCAGAGCACCTTCGTCGGACGACTGCTGTATGCGCAGGACGCGTTGCCGGTGATCCTGCGTCATCCTCTCGGTCTCGGCTATATGGGCTATTATTTCATTCAGCAGAGCATCCAGACGGGCGTATACGCCGTGATGTTCGTGCACAACGATATCCTGCAGATGTTCCTCGACGTCGGCTGGATTCCGGCGCTCTTGTTCCTCACCGCGGTCGTGATGACGGTCATTGATCGAGACACCCCTCTACGCTATAAACTGATCCTGATCACGATGCTGCTTCACGCCTGCTTTGATTTCGACCTACAATACATCGCTGTTTTTATGATGCTGTTGTTGTTTATGCAGCCAAAGACGTTCAAAACCATCACACTTAAAAAACAGCGTGTATCGTATCCGATCGTTTTCGTCATCCTGCTGTGCCTTTGTCTCTACGCCGGCACTGTGCAAGCGCTGACCCGCTTTGAACTCTACGACACCGCCCGCGTGCTGTATAACCACGACACCGTCGGCGACATTGAACAGCTCAAAGAGTTGGAGGATACTGCCGAGGCGGAAAAGGTCGCCGACCGCATTCTGCAACGCAACGACCACGTCGCGGTCGCCTACAGCGTCAAGGCGCGTGCCGCCTATGCGAAAGGCGATTTCGCCAAGGTGATCGAATATAAAAACAAGACCATCGAGGTCGCCCCCTTCTCCCACGTGGAATACTGGGAATACGGCAGGATGCTGGTCAACGGCGTCAAGCTGTACGAGCAGGCGGGCGATCAGGCGAGCGCCGACATCTGCAAAAAAGAGCTGCTCAATCTGGCAGAGAAGCTGCCCGCGCAACAGGCGCGGCTGAGCGACTACGGCGCCGCGATCGACACGCAACCGAAGTTGTATTTCCCGAGCGATCTGCAAGAGCAGATCAACGCACTGAAGGGAGATGGTTGATGTGAAACGATTGCTTGCACTGCTCTGTGCGATCGGACTGCTGTGCGGTGCGGCAGGCTGTGCGAACACCACACCGCTGACGGTATACGACGCACAAGGCGCTGTCATCGCCACGATAAGGGCGCTTGATTTCTCCGACGACGAGCTGACCGACCCGAGCTACCGCAGTTACGTAACGCTCGTGTTGGATGAAGCCGTCGCGGCGATCGCCGACACACGGCAGTGCTCCGCCTCCCAAGCACAACAAACGCTGATGAACAGCGGCTATGCCCTATACACCGCCTTTGACCCCGCCATTCACGCGGCGATCGACACGATGTATGCCGCCCACGCGGCGGAAAACCTGTCGCTCGGTTGTGCGATCATCGACTACAGCGGTAATATCCGCGCGGTCTACAGCGGCGGTGACGAGCAATACGCCCTGGCAACGCATTCCCCCTTCTCCACCATCAAGCCACTGAGCGTCTATGCGCCGGCGGTGGAGAACGGCATCATCGACTGGTCCACGAAGCTCACCGATATGCCTTATAAGCAGTTGCCCGATGAAGCGGGGCTGATGAAGGACTGGCCGGTAAATCCCAGCCAAGGGTATACCTACGCCGAAACCTCTCTGCCGGAATGTATCAAACAATCGCTCAACACTACCGCCGTCCATTGTCTGAAATCCGTCGGCGTGGAAAATTCGATCAAGTTTCTGCAAGACTCCTTCGGGATGAACCTTTCGTATGAGCAAAACAAACTCACGCTGGACGGCGAGGACGAGGTCATCGGCAATATCGCAATGGGGTATCTGTATACAGGCATCACGCCCGTCGATCTCGCCGGCTACTATCAGATCTTCGGCAACAAGGGACAGTATACGCGCCCGCACGCCTTAACGAAGATCGTCGGTCAAAACGAGCAGACACTCTACACCCACCAAGGCGAAGTCAAGCAGGTCATTCGCGAGGACACTGCCTACATAATGAACCGTCTGCTCAGCGCCGTTGTGACACCCGGCGGGACCGGCGCCAAGGCGACGGTATCCGATGCCGAACTGATCGGCAAGACCGGTACAGGCAACGAAGACGGCGGCAACTGGTTCGTGGGGGTCACGCCCGAATACAGCTGTGCGATATGGCACGGCGTCGAACAGCAGACAGGCAACGTCGCCGCCTCCCTGTTCACCGAGATCGCCGAGAACCTGCCCGCTCACGAGGTCACGCAATTCTCCTCTTGCGCCACGGTGCGCAAGGGCGTCTATTGCAGTCAGAGCGGCAAGCTTTTTTCCGCCTCCTGCACACAGATGCAGATCGGCTATTATGCGACCGATCGCAAGCCCGCGGTTTGCGACACGCATTAAATATATATATCACGCAAAACAAGACACAAAAGCAAATTAGAGAGGTGTTGTGTTATGAAGACAATGAAGAAAGGGTTGTCCGCATTATTGGCGTTGATCATGCTGGTAATGATGATACCCTTGGGCGGCCTGACCGCGTTCGCAAGCGCGACCGATGGCGGACCGATCTACCTGGACGAACCGATATACGCGTGGATCGGGACCGGCGGTGAGATCATGGCGTTTGAATTCACGCCCGAGGAGGACGGCGAGTACTCCTTCTTTTCCTACGGCGACGACGATACCTATGGATACATCTACGACAAGCAAGGGAATTGCTTGTCGTACAACGATGACAACGGCAGCGACCGCAATTTCAGAGTTATCTGTGAGTTGACTGCCGGTGTTACATACGAACTGCACGCCCGTTACTACAGTTCCAACCAAACCGGTAAGTTCGAGGTTTGTGTGACCAAGTATGGGACGCGGCTTATTGACAGGCTCCAATTCTACAGTTACTTGGTCGGTCCCGAGGATTGCACTATTGTAAGTACCACTCTCGAAGAAACCGGCGAAACCGTCTTGTGGCCGCGCTATCAATGGCAATGGTTATTCGTGTACGATGTTTATTATACAGACGGCTCCGTTGCCGAAGCGTGCAACGATTATTGGCTGGAAGACGATAACGGCTCGTATTACATTTATATGGAAGACGGGCAAAGCGCCGAAACACCCTGGAGCGTCGGCGCCAACACGGTCAACGTCAGCATCGAGTCACTGGGCATCAGCACCTCCTTCCAAGTGAACGTTCAGAAGAGCTCGATCGCGTCTGTTGAGGTAGAACCCATCAAGCTGATCGAAAATGTTAACGGTTATTATACAACCAGCAGCATTTATGATGAGGAATCAGGCGAATGGGTTGAATCTCCCGAATATTTCCACTATTACACCCCCTATCCGAACAATGCCGTCATCACTCTCGAGGACGGCACGGTGATTGAAGACTCCAACATCCAGTGGGGCGATTACTATTATTCCATCAATACATACAGCCCTGAGCAGAATTATGACAATCACTGGACGGTTGGCAACACCTATGAAATTCAGGCTCACCTGTTAGATTATACGTTTACCTATCCGGTCGAAATCGTAGAAAGCCCCGTCGAATCCGTCACCGTCGAGCCGATCGTCAAGATCGAGAACGCCGACGGATATTACACCTACGACACGGAATGGGTCTGGGACGAAGAGACGGGAGAAGAGTACCGCGTTGACACTCCCGAGTATTTCCGCTACTACACCCCCTATCCGGACTGGGACGATGTGGTCATCACCCTCAAGGACGGCACCGTTATTGAAGGAAACAGCTTCGAATGGAACGGTGGATGGTATTCTTTGGACATCACCACACCCGAGCAGAACTACAACAACCAGTGGTCTGTCGGCAACACCTATGAGATCGACGCCTCGATCGCCGGCTATGACTTCACCTACACGGTCGATATCGTCGAGACCCCTGTCGAATCCGTCGTCGTCGAGCCGATGATGCAGCTTCAGAACTCAAACGGCTATTATACAACCGATGGGTACTATAACGATGAAACCGACGAATGGGTCGAGACACCCGAGTATTTCCACTATTACACCCCCTATCCGGGCTGGGACGATGTGGTCATTACACTGAAGGATGGCACTGTCATCAACGACTACGGCTTCTACCTTGATGACGTGTGGTATAGCATCAGTGTTAACAGTGTAGAGCAGAGCTATGAAAACCAGTGGCTGCCTGACACCACCCGTGAGATCAAAGCCTCTCTGCTCGGCTACAACTTCACCTATGACGTGACGCTCGTCAAAAGCCCCATCGAATCCGTCGTCGTGGATCCCATCCGCATTGTCGAGAATACGGATGGCTACTATACCTACGACACGAAATGGGTCATAGACGAAGAGACCGGAGAAGAGTACCGCGTTGACACTCCCGAGTATTTCCGCTACTACACCCCCTATCCGGACTGGGACGATGTGGTCATCACCCTCAAGGACGGCACCGTTATTGAAGGAAACAGCTTCGAATGGAACGGTGGATGGTATTCTTTGGACATCACCACACCCGAGCAGAACTACAACAACCAGTGGTCTGTCGGCAACACCTATGAGATCGACGCCTCGATCGCCGGCTATGACTTCACCTACCCCGTCGAAATCGTAGAAAACCCCATCGAATCCGTCGTCGTGGATCCCATCCGCATTGTCGAGAATACGGATGGCTACTATACCTACGACACGAAATGGGTCATAGACGAAGAGACCGGAGAAGAGTACTGGGTTGAAACCCCCGAATACTTCCGCTATTACACTCCCTGGCCGGAAAACGTTGTCATCACCCTCAAGGACGGCACCGTCATCAACGGCACCTATTTCGAGTGGAACGGTGAATGGCATAGCCTGAGCATCTATATAGCGGGTCAGAGCTATGAAAACCAGTGGACCGCGGGCAACACCTATGAGATGCAAGGCTCAATCTGCGGATATGACTTCACCTACACGGTCGAGATCGTTCAGCTGTCCACGAACGACTCCTTCGAATATATCGAGAGCGGGGACGGCATCATCATCACCGATTCCTACATTGCTCCCGAAACGCTGGAGATTCCCGCCGAGATCGACGGCAAGTCGGTCATCGGCGTCGCCGGACTGGGTGGCTACAATGGAGTCAAGCACCTGATCTTCCCCGACAGCGTGCAGACGATCGGTGACTACGTGCTTAACGGCTTTGGTTACCTCGAAACCGTCACCTTCGGCAGCGGCATCCGCAACCTGCACAGCGATATGTTCGCGTATGCGTATAACCTCAACGGCATCACCGTCGCCGGGGATAACGAGAACTACACCGTTATCAACGGCGTGCTGTACGACAAGGCGGTGACCAAGGTGATCGCCTATCCGATCGCCCTGGGCAACACCTATGTGGTGCCGAGCACCGTCACCGACATCAGCGCGCTGGATCTCTCCATCTACAGCGGGCTGGAAATCGTTTTCCCCGAGGATCACCCCTATTTCGTCACCGTGGACGGTGTCACGTATAATAAGGATATGACGAAGGTGCTGTTCTGCGCTAAGGATAAGGCGGGCAGCTACACGATGCCCGACACCGTCACCGAGATCGCTCCGAGCGCTTTCGAGGGCTGTGATCAGCTCACCGAGGTCATCGTTTCCTCGCAGGTGACCGAGATCGTCTACTGCGTATTCTCCTCCTGTGCCAGCCTCGAGAAGGTCGACCTGCCCAATGGCTTGGTCAGCATTGACGAGCGCGCTTTCGAGAACACTAAGGCCCTCGAATCCATCGAGCTTCCTGAGGGATTGGAGTATATCGGTCCGATGGCGTTCGCCTCTTCCGGGCTGACCTCTCTGACTGTGCCGGACTCCGTTGGGATCATCAGCTATAGCGCCTTCCGATACTCCAACATCGCGACGTTGGATCTGGGTAAGGGCGTTGCGGAAATCTATGGATCTGCCTTTGCCAACACCCCCGTCACCGCGGTGGTGCTGCCCGACAGTCTCACTTGGCTCGGCAGCAGCGCATTTAACAGTTGCTGGCAACTTAAGAGCCTGTCCATCGGCAGCGGACTACGCTCGATCGGTGGCTGGACCTTTGCGAGCACCGGTTTGGAAAGCGTAAGCATTCCCGGCACAATCCAGACGATCGGCGAGGCCGCATTTGCATGGTCGGCGCTGGCCAGACTGGAGCTCAATGAGGGTATTCTCATGATCGAAGGCGGTGCTTTCCGCGATTGTGACAATCTGGAAGAAATCACTATTCCTGACAGTATTGAGACAATCGGTGCTTTTGCCTTCTACGACTGTGGCAGCCTAAACTCGGTCGTCATCGGCGACGGAGTGGAGAATGTGGGCGTTTCTGCCTTTGCCTACTGCCCGCTGACCTCGTTGGATCTCGGCGATTCTCTCCCCTATATCCCCGCGTATGCGTTTGAAAACACCGATCTGCCCACTGTCTTCATCCCCGACAGTGTCACCGACATTATGTACGGCGCATTTATGGACTGCTCTGAGCTGACCAGCATCGAGCTGCCGCTGAGCGTACAGTCCATCGGTTTTGACGCGTTCGCGAATTGCGAGAGCCTGACCGACATCTACTACCAGGGCACCGAAGAAGACCGTGCCAATATCGAGATCGATGATTGGGGCAACGAGTACCTGCTGAACGCCACCTGGCACTATGAGTGGACGAACGAGAAGTGGGACGGCGAAACCACCGAGCCCGATGTGCCCGTCGTGCCGGATGAGCCCGACGTGCCGGATGAGTGTGAGCACGAATACGACGACGATTACGACGCCGACTGTAACCTCTGCGGCGAAACCCGTGAGGTGCCCGATCGTCCTACGGATCCCGTCGTGCCGGATGTGCCCGTCGTGCCGGATGAGTGTGAGCACGAATACGACGACGATTACGACGCCGACTGTAAC
>CAZVSE010000004.1:79617-81535 GCA_964629445.1 uncultured Ruminococcus sp.
CTCTGCGGCGAAACCCGTGAGGTGCCCGATCGTCCCGGCGAGAGCGGCGAGACAGATGAGCCCGCAGAGACCGACGGTCCGCTGTTCATCGTGGACGGCACGACCGCCAAGGCGGGCGACACCTTCACCGTGGCGCTGCGCATCGAGAGCAACCCCGGTATCGTTTCGATGAAGGTGGATGTCGGCTATGACGCGGATGTACTCGAGCTTGTATCCATCGGGGAGCAGGATTTCAGCGGCGTGTCGTTCGGCCCGCTGACCAACAATCCCATCGCCGTCAACTGGATCGACGCCATCAACGCGAACAACACCTCCGACGGCACTGTCGCCCTGCTGACCTTCAAGGTCAAAGAGAACGCCCCCGTCGGTTCGACCGCCATCACCGTGTCTTACTATTATAAGGACGTCTATGACTCCGAACTCGCCTTCGTCACTTTCGACACCGAGGATGGCATCGTAGAGATCGTCGATTATATGTCCGGCGATGTCGACGACGACGGCGAGATCACCAACAAAGATCTCGGTATGTTGATGCGGTACATCAACGGCTGGGAGATTGAGATCAACGAACTCGCCGCCGATGTTGACCGCGACGGCGAGATCACCAACAGAGACCTTGGTATCCTGCAGCGCTACATCAACGGCTGGGATGTCGAATTGCTGTAAAAAGGAGATATATTTATGAAGAAAATACTTTCTCTCTTATTGGCGGTTCTATTGCTGTTCACAGCAATACCAATAAGCACCTATGCCTCTACGGTGGCAACACCGGAGACGGACGCGGGCACAACCACTACCCCAACGATTTTGGGCACCCACGTCGCCGGCTATGCCGGCGACACGGTGACCGTGGATATCCGACTCTCCAACAACCCCGGTATCGTTTCGATAAAGGTCGGTGTCGGCTATGACGCCGAGGTACTCGAGCTTGTATCCATCGGGGAGCAGGATTTCAGCGGGGTGTCGTTCGGTCCGCTGACCAACAATCCCATCGCCGTCAACTGGATCAACACCATCAGTGCCAACAACACCACCAACGGCGTTGTCGCCCTGCTGACCTTCAAGGTCAAAGAGAACGCCCCCGTCGGTTCGACCGCCATCACGCTGTCCTACTATCACAAGGACGTCTACGATTACGATTGGAATGAGATTGCCTTCGCCATCGAAAACGGCTCTGTGACGGTCAATCGGCACGTAACCGGCATTTCGCTGAACACCGACACGCTGGCGATCAAAAACGGTGAAACCGCTACGCTGACTGCTACCGTTGAACCCGAGAACGCCTATAACAAGGCGATCATCTGGGAGAGCAGTGACCCCGCCGTCGCCACGGTGGACGAGAACGGTGTGGTCACCGGCATCAAGAAGGGTGTCGCCACCATCACCGCCACGACCGCCGACGGCGGTTACACCGCCACCTGCACCGTGGATGTGGCGTGCGCCCACCGCAACGTGACTGTTCACGAAGCGGAGGCATCGACCTGTATTCGTTACGGTCACACCGCCTACACCGCTTGTAACGACTGCGGCGAGATCATCAACGGCTCCAACACACAGCTGCCGCTGGGCGATCACACGGGCGGCAACGCCACCTGTGTCACGCTAGCGATCTGCGACGTTTGCTACAATCCTTACGGCAGCTACGCCCCGCACGAGCATAGCGACGCGTGGTCATCCAATGATGATCAGCACTGGCACGAGTGCGTATGCGGCGATAAAGCCGCCGTGGGAGATCACATAGCCGATGCCGGCACCGTAACGAAGAAAGCGACCTGTACAGCCACCGGCACCAAGGTCTACAAGTGTACCGTGTGCGACAAGGTCATCAAGACCGAAACCATCGCCAAAGCGGCGCACAGCTACAACGCCGCGACCTGCACGGAGCCGAAGACTTGTAAGAACTGCGGCGTGACCAGCG
>CAZVSE010000005.1:0-6339 GCA_964629445.1 uncultured Ruminococcus sp.
CTCATGTGCAGTTTAACGTCGTCAGCCGTGAAACGCTGCTCGACGCACAGGCACATCCCGAGCAGTATAAATCGCTGGTCGTGCGTGTCGCGGGCTACAGTGCGCTGTTCACCACCTTGTCCCGCTCTCTGCAGGATGACATCATCCGCCGCACTGAGCAGGCAGGCTTCTGATCGGCGGTGGGGAATATGGAACAAGATGTGCGCAATGTGCGTGGGCGCATTGCCGATATTCAGCGCTTTTCCCTGCACGACGGTCCCGGTATCCGCACCATCGTTTTTTTCAAGGGCTGCCATTTCCGTTGTCGCTGGTGCTGCAACCCCGAAATGCAGAGCTATGATATCCAAACGATGACGGTGGGTGGTGTGCCGAAGACTATCGGCCGTGACGTGACGGTGGGTGAGGTCATTCGCGAAGTTGTGAAGGATCGCGACTTCTTCTGGCGCTCCGGTGGCGGAATGACGCTATCCGGCGGCGAATGTCTCAGTCAACCCGAATTTGCGATCGCCTTACTCAAGGCGGCGAAAGATGAGGGGTTGAATACCGCCATTGAATCGACCGCGTTTGCGTCCTACGACGATGTCATCGCAAAGGTACTGCCGAATCTGGACACCTACCTAATGGACATCAAACATATGGATCGGGCGAAGCACGAGGCGTATATCGGTCAGCCGAATGACCTTGTGCTGGAGAATGCGAGGAGGATCGCCGCGAACGCTAAGCGATTGGTCATCCGCGTGCCCACTGTTCCTGGCTTTAACGATACGCCCGATGAGATCGGTGCGATCGCTCAATTTGCAGCATCCTTGCCGAATGTTGAGGAGCTGCATCTGCTGCCGTACCACCGACTCGGTCAGGATAAATACACCTGGCTCGGTCGGGAATACACGCTGCCCGATGTTCTGCCGCCGACAGATGAGCATATGCAGATGCTCCTGCAGGTTGCTCAGCAGAGCGAGTTACGTTGCCAAATCGGCGGTTAATCACTATGTATTAAGGGGTTGGCTTTTACGAAATTGTATACCAAGACCGGCGATACCGGTCACGCCAGCACCTTGACAAGACAACATATCCCGAAGAACAGCCCGATTTTCGACGTGCTTGGCACGCTTGATGAGTTGGGCGCTCAGCTCGGTGTTGCTAAGCGACACGCGGCGAGCATCGCGCCGATTCTCGAACAGCTTCAGCAGGATATTATAGCGGTATCCGCAGAACTGGCAGGTGGTAAGCGCTATGTCGACCGCGATAAGGTTGAGCAGTTGGAACGCGCAATTGATGCTGTGACCGAGGACGCGGACAGCAAGGTCGGATTTGTCCTTACAGGCGGCACGGTCAGCGGCGCGGCGCTGGATGTCGCGCGCACCGTCGCCCGTCGGGCGGAGCGATGCGCGGTTGCGGCATCACAGACAGGTGGCTTCACCCGCGAGATGTTGGCGTGGCTCAACCGTCTCTCCGATCTGCTGTATGCCCTGGCTCGTTTGTGTGACCGCAGTGCGCCGACATCGTCGGCGGCACCTGTCGCGACCTGTTCAATGGCTGACGATGGCTTTTGTGATAAGGCGATTGCCCTCTGTCAGGCGGTAAGAACTTACGCGGCACAGCAAGGCGTGAAGGTCGTCACCGCAGTGTGCGACGCGGGCGGCAACCCCGTCGCGATGCTGCGCGCGGACGACGCGTTTATTGCCAGCGTAGACATCGCGATGAATAAGGCGTTCACCTCCGTGTCACTCAAGATGTCAACGGACGATCTGAGCCATCTCGCTCAACCGGGCGGTTCACTTTACGGGATCCAGTTTACCAATAACAATCGCATCGTGATCTTCGGCGGCGGTGTGCCGCTGACGGCAGACGGTGTGATCGTCGGTGGCTTTGGTGTCAGTGGCGGCACTGCCGAGCAGGACACCGCCTTCGGCGAATATGCAAGAGAATTTTACGCAAAGGAGTTGAAATAAATGGCGATTGAAATCAGCGAAGCCCAAATCAGTCAGATCGTGGAAAATGTGCTGCGCACAATGCCCGGTGTCAAGTCCGCGGCACCGACCGCGACAAAAGCCGACTGGGACAGCACCCAGTACCACGGTCGAACGCTGACCGGTATCTTCACGGATATGAATACAGCCATCGCCGCCACTCAAGAAGGGTATAAGGCACTGCGCGCGATGACCGTCGAACAGCGTGAGATGATTATCACCGAGATTCGGCGTCTGACCCGTGAAGAAGCGCATATTATGGCGCAGATCGGTGTTGCGGAGACGGGTATGGGTCGCGTTGACCACAAGACGGCGAAGCACATCCTCGTCGCGGATAAGACCCCCGGCACTGAGGATATTCAGCCGACCGCCCGCACGGGCGACAATGGTCTGACGCTCATTGAGATGGCACCCTTCGGGCTGGTCGGCAGTATTACGCCGAGCACTAACCCGAGTGAGACGGTCATCTGCAACAGCATCGGTATGATCGCCGCAGGCAACGGCGTGGTGTTTAATCCCCACCCGAATGCCATCGCGACCTCAAACTACGCAGTCGACCTCGTCAACCGTGCATCCAAAGCGGCGGGCGGCCCTGAGGTTCTCGTCTGTTCAATGGCGAAGCCCACGCTGGAGAGCGCTTCTGTGATGCAGTCGCATCCGCTCATTAAGTTGCTTGTCTGCACCGGCGGTCCCGGTGTTGTGCGGGCGGTACTGTCCTCGGGGAAGAAGGCGATCGGTGCCGGCGCGGGTAACCCGCCCGTCATCGTCGATGACACCGCCGACATCCCGAAAGCGGCGAAGGATATTATCGATGGCTGTACCTTCGATAATAATCTGCCTTGCATTGCAGAAAAGGAGGTTTTTGCCTTCGCGAACATCGCGGACGACCTCATTCACTATATGCGGCAGAACGGCGCGTATCTGCTCAGCCGTGATCAGGCAGAGGCGCTCGAGAAGATCGTCCTCGTCGATCAGACGGGTAAGGACGGCAAGACCCGCAAGGTCATCAACCGCAAGTGCGTCGGTCGCGATGCGGCGGTGCTAATGGATAAGATCGGCGTCAAAGTCGACAGCAGTGTGCGCTGCCTCATCTGCGAGACTGATTTTAATCATCTCTTTGTGCAGGAGGAGCTGATGATGCCGATCCTGCCGATCGTGCGTGTGCACGACATTGATGAGGCGATCGACCTTGCTGTTAAGGCCGAACACGGCAACCGACATACCGCTCATATGCATTCCAAGAACGTGGATCACCTGACCCGCTTTGCACGCGCGGTCGAGACCACGATCTTTGTGAAGAACGCTCCGTCCTATGCCGGTATCGGCTTCGGCGGCGAGGGACATACCACCTTTACGATCGCCGGTCCAACCGGTGAGGGTATCACCTCGGCACGCAGCTTTACCAGACAGCGTCGCTGTGTGATGGCGGACAGTTTCCATATCATATAAGGAGGAAGAGAACATGGAATTAAATGCAAGCCAAGTAGAAAGCATTGTCCGTGATGTTCTGGCTCAGATGGCAGGCAACGGTGTTGCGTCTGCTCCGGCAGTGGCTGCAGACATCCCCAAGACCGCGAAGGTTGCGATGCTTACCGGCGTCAAGAACATCGAGGTGAAGGAATACCCCATTCCTCCTGTCGGCGACGATGACATTCTCGTTAAGGTCGAAGGTTGCGGCGTTTGCGGTACCGACGTCCACGAGTGGAAGGGCGATCCCTTCGGCCTGATTCCCGTCGTCCTTGGTCACGAGGGTACCGGTGAGATCCTTGCACTCGGCAAGAACGTCAAGTGCGACACCGCCGGCAAGCCGCTGAAGGTCGGCGATAAGATCGTCACCTCGGTTATCAGCTGCGGCGAGTGCGGCATCTGCCGTATGCATCCCGCGAACACCAACCTCTGCGATGCACAGGGTGTGTTCGGTCTGATCGGTGACAATGAGAAGAACCCGCTTAATGGTTGGTTCGCCTCGCATCTGCTCATCAGCGCGAAGGGCGCGACTTATTTTGAGGTCAACGACCTTGACCTGCAGGAGCGTATGCTGCTCGAGCTCGCGACCGTGTGCGTGCACGCCTATAACCGTGCAAACTCCACAGGACTGATGAATTTTAACACCAAAGTGCTGGTGCAGGGCTGCGGTCCTGTCGGTCTGGTGCAGATCGCCGTTCTTCGTGCGGCGGGCATCAACCACATCATCGCCGTCGACGGTAATCCGAAGCGCCTGGATATGGCGAAGCGTATGGGTGCTAAGACGGTGGTCAACTTCCGCGACGCGACCACACTGGAAGCCCGCATCGACGCGGTCAAGGCGGTCACCGACGGTATGGGTGCCGATTTCGCATTCCAGTGCACCGGCTCTCCTGCGGCGGCATCCGACGCTTACAGCTACATCCGCCGCGGCGGCGGCTTCTGCGAGATGGGCTTCTTCGTCAACAACGGCGAGTTTTCCATCAACCCTCACTTTGCGATGTGCAATAAGGAGATCAACCTGGTTGGTTCCTGGGACTACAGCGCTGAGGATTATCCCACCACGATCGCGTTCCTGCGTCAGGCGCGCGAGATGAATATCCCGATCAAGGAGCTCATCACCCACAGCTTCCCGCTGGATCAGATGAACAAAGCGATGGAGGTCAACGTGGCTCAGGAAGGCATCAAGATCTGTTATGTGGCTGACTGACGGCTGATAGCAGAACGCGGAGGTGCATAAAGAATGAGTAAAGCGCTTGGTCTTCTGGAGGTCTTTGGCTTCACAACCGCGATCGTGATCGGTGATATGATTGCCAAGGCCGCTGATGTCCACATTGTTGCGCTGGATAAAAACAAACCCGCCAACGGCGATGCCGCCGAGGTCCCGCTGCTGATGACCATCAAATTTGAAGGCGATGTAGCGGACGTTGAGCAGGCACTGATGGTTGGCGTGGAAGAAGCGAAACGGCGCAACCTTCTTGTGACCTACGACCTGATCTCGCTTCAGGCAGAGGACACCAAAAAAATGGCACGGATCGACGCATCCGGGCGGGATAAGCTGCGAGGCTGACACCGCATAGATCCCTGTTAAAGCAGGACTTACCTGTTCAAATAAGTCAAACAATAAAAATTTTAAGATAGGAGAATGTGTTATGTTAGAAGCATTAGGTATGGTTGAAACCCGCGGTCTGGTTGCCGCAATCGAAGCTGCTGATGCGATGGTCAAGGCAGCGAACGTTGTTCTGGTTGGTTCCGAGAAGATCGGTTCCGGTTTGGTGAGCATCATGGTCCGCGGCGATGTCGGCGCTGTTAAAGCGGCTGTCGAAGCCGGTGGCGCGGCGGCGTCCCGTCTGGGCGAAGTCGTTGCGACGCACGTGATTCCCCGTCCCCACGGTGATGTGGAGAAGCTGCTCCCCGTCCTGAAATAAGTTCATTTCATCAGAAAGGCTTAGTACGGCTATGGAATTACCAAATGAAACAAAAGCAATAGCCCTCTTGGAGGTGCAGGCCATGGTGGCGGCCATTGCCGGACTGGATGCAATGCTTAAAGCAGCGAATGTCCGTCTCATCCACACGGAAAAACGCCTTGGCGGACGCCTGGTGACCGTGGTGGTGGACGGAACGGTTTCGGATGTGACGGCTGCGGCTGAAGCTGGTCGCGTTGCCGCCGCAGAAGTTGGTAAGGTCAAGCTCTGCGAGGTTGTGCCGAACCCGCATCCCGAGATCGCGAAATTCTTGTATGTAGGCTGAGTAAGCCGGGAGGAGAAAACGTATGGCACAGACAAAAAAGTCGTCCACTTCTGCCGGTAAGCAATCTACCGGTACCACCAAAAAGCCTGCGACCACCGCTGCGGCGGCAGTCGAGGTTAAGGAAGTTAAAAACGAGACCCCTGTCAAAAAAGCACCCACCACAAAAACTGCGAAAAAGGAGATTGTTAAAATGGAAGCATTAGGTATGGTTGAAACCCGCGGTCTGGTTGCCGCGATCGAAGCTGCGGACGCGATGGTCAAGGCAGCGAACGTTGTTCTGGTTGGTTCTGAGAAGATCGGTTCCGGTTTGGTGAGCATCATGGTCCGCGGCGATGTCGGCGCTGTTAAAGCGGCTGTCGAAGCCGGCGGTGCGGCTGCGTCCCGTCTGGGCGAAGTCGTCGCGACGCACGTGATTCCCCGTCCCCACAGTGATGTGGAAAAACTGCTGCCCGTCCTGAAATAAGGATAGACATAAATAAAGTCAATAATATTAGGAGGTATTTGTCATGGAAGCTTTAGGTATGGTTGAAACCCGCGGTCTGGTTGCTGCTATTGAGGCTGCCGATGCGATGGTCAAGGCGGCAAACGTCGTTCTGATCGGTTCTGAGAAGATCGGTTCCGGTTTGGTGAGCATCATGGTCCGCGGCGATGTCGG
>CAZVSE010000005.1:6439-59231 GCA_964629445.1 uncultured Ruminococcus sp.
GTTCTGAGAAGATCGGTTCCGGTTTGGTGAGCATCATGGTCCGCGGCGATGTCGGTGCTGTGAAGTCCGCTGTCGAAGCCGGTGGTGCGGCCGCGTCCCGCCTGGGCGAAGTCGTTGCTACTCACGTGATTCCCCGTCCTCATGGCGACGTGGAGAAGCTGTTGCCCGTTCTGAAATAAGTTCGGCACGGCGAAACGATGACACATCCCATTCCCGAGATGCCGCCACGCGGCGGCATCTCGGGGGATGGCGTTCATTGGATACGAATATTCACCAAGGTACATAAATTTGATTATTATCGGTTAATTGACCGTGATATAAAGTTCACTACGAAAAGGAGTTTTCGATATGGCTATTGATTCCGCTGCCATCACCGCGGCTGTTCGTGCAGCGCTTGAAGCGCAGGGCATCCAAGTGGTTGGTGAGAAGGGCCTTGTTCCCGTCGGTATTTCCAACAGGCACATTCATCTGTCCGCCGCGCACGTGGAGGTGCTGTTCGGCAAGGGTTATGAGCTGCAGCCGATGAAGGATCTGTCCCAGCCCGGACAATATGCCTGTAAAGAGCAATTAACCATCGTCGGTCCGTCGATGCGTGCCATCGAGAAGGTGCGCGTGCTCGGTCCCGTGCGTAAGGATACGCAGGTCGAGATCTCCCGCACCGATGCGTATACGCTGAAGGTTAAGGCGCCCGTACGCGAGTCGGGCAAGATCGAAGGCACAGCGGGCGTGACCATCATTGGTCCTCGTGGCGTTGTGACGATCGACAAAGGTTGTATCATCGCCAACCGCCATATCCATATGAGTCTTGAGGACGGTGAGAAATTCGGCGTTAAGGACAACGAATATGTCAACGTCGAGGTCGACGGCGGTGAGCGCCGCACGAAGTGGTACGACGTGCAGGTGCGTGTGCATAAGGATTTCCGTCTGGAGATGCACGTAGATACCGACGATGCCAATGCGGTCGGTATTGGCAATGGCAGTAAAGTCCGTATTGTACGAGATTAAATAAGCAGGAGGTAGCACAAATGCTGATGGGTAAAGTTGTGGGGCATATTGTCTCCACCAGAAAGAATGACAAGTTGGTCGGTTCCAAGATTTTAGAAGTGCGCCTTGTTGAGAACGAGAAGGACACTGATAAGTTCTTGATCGCGCTCGACAGCGTCGGTGCAGGTATTGGTGAGCGTGTGCTCATCACCACCGGCAGCGGTGCGCGTCTGGCTCTGGATAACGACACCGCGCCGACAGACGCGGTCATTGTGGGTATTGTCGACTAACGAAACGAGGAATAGTATATGACTCTCGCAGAACTTAAAAATATCATCGCGCAGAACGGTTGCGTTGGTGCCGGTGGCGCGGGCTTTCCTTCCGCGGTGAAGCTCGCGGAAGGCGCGGATGCACTTGTGATCAACGCTGCTGAGTGTGAGCCCTTGTTGTATTCCGATCTAATGGTGATGAAGCATCATCTGGACGACGTTGTATGCGGTGCGGAATACGTCATTGAGGCGACAGGTATCCGTAGCGGCTATCTGTGTGTCAAGGAGCATACCGGTCACCGCCTCGGCTTAGCGGACGGGCAGAAGCTTTCCGCTCACGTATCGGTGAAATATCTCCCGAATGTCTATCCGATGGGAGATGAGATCATCCTCATCTACCAGGCGCTCGGTCGTATTGTGCCGCCCGGTCAGCTCCCGATCACTGTCGGTGTGATCGTATTCAACTCCGAAACGCTGTATAATGTCTGCCACGCGGTGCGCGACAATGCTCCCGTGACGCAGAAATGGATCACGGTCGGGGGTAAGGTGCCGCAGCCATTTGTCGCGCTAGTGCCCGTCGGTACAACGGTGCGGGAACTGATGAAGAAATATGGCTTTTCTGTGCCCGAGGACTGTGTGATGATCGACGGCGGTCCCGCGATGGGCCCGATCGTTGATCCCAACACCGCGGTCATCACCAAGACGACTAAGGGTTTGCTGATCTTGCCTCGTCATATTCCGGCGATTCAAAGCAAACTTGCCAAAAATCGAACAGTGATGACTCATGCGACGGCGAACTGCTGTCAGTGTAGGTTGTGTACCGATATGTGTCCGCGTGCTCTCATTGGTTATCCACTCGAACCGCACAAAATCGTGCGCAATTCACTTGCGATGATCGAAGGAAACCCCGAAGCCTTCACCGAAGCAAGTGTGTGCTGTGGCTGTGGCATTTGCGAGTTGACCGCTTGCTGTCAGGGCATCAGCCCCCGCCGCGTGTATCAGCAGGTCAAGGGGATCCTCGCGAAGAATAAACTGCGCTATCAGCACAAGGGCGAGCTCATGGTTGATTCCAACCGTGATTATCGTCTGCTCCCCAGTGAGCGGTTTATGCAGCGCATCGGCGTAGCACCCTTTGACACAGGTGTTCCGAATTATATTAATGATGACTGGAAGCCCTCGATCATCGAGTTGCCTCTGCGACAGCATATCGGCGCGCCCGCCAAGGCGCTGGTCAAGCAGGGGGATAAGGTGACAGTCGGTCAGCTTATCGCCGAAGCAGATGGAATGATCTCGGCAAATATTCACGCATCGGTGAACGGATCGGTCGCGGATGTTTCTGCGTCTAAGATCGTCATTTCGGTGCAGGGCTGACACTCCACGGATAGAAAGGCTGGTTTAACAAATGATTTATGCAGTAGGCGTTATTGAACTAAAAAGCATTCCCGTGGGCGTGGAAGCGTGTGATGATGCGCTCAAATCCTCAGGTGTACGGCTGATCTCCGCGCATCCGTCCTGCCCCGGAAAATACGAGATCCTTATTACCGGCAGCATCTCTGAGGTGCAGACCGCCCTTGATCACGTCAAGATGAAGTTTGGGATGTACGTTATCGATTGCACGCTGATGGGGCGCATTGACCAGACGGTCATCGAGGCGCTGATGGGTGCACAGCCCGAGGCTCAGCGTGGTGCGCTCGGCATCATCGAGACCTATTCGGGTGCCAGCATCATCAAGGCGGCGGATGCGGCTGTAAAAGCCGCTAAGATCGAAATCGTCGATCTGCGTCTGTCCCGCGGTATGGGCGGTAAGGGTGTTGTGATGCTCACCGGTGAGGTGGGGGATGTCACCGCCGCTGTTGAGGCGGGCAGTGACTATGCCATTCAGCAGGGGCTGTTCAGCAGCAAATCGATTATGGCTGCACCGCACAAGGATCTTTGGGAGTACTTATAATATTGAAAAAGGATGAGCCAAACAGCTCATCCTTTTTTCTGGAGGTCATAGAATGACAACGGTATATTTTGTTCGCCACGGGCAGAGCACGGCAAATTTATCACAGAGTTTCGCGGGCTTTTCTGATGTTTCTCTAACTGAACTCGGTCGTAAGCAAGCGGCATGTACAGCAGACTTCCTTGCGGACGTTCCGCTGACCGCTGTATATTCGAGCGATCTATCTCGCGCCTTCGACACAGCGTGCGCTGTAGCCAAAAAGCATGGGCTGACCGTGCAAACGCACGCCGGACTTCGTGAAATTTACGGTGGTTCGTGGGAAGGTCGGCGCTTTGATGACCTCCAAGAGAACGATGCTGCGTATCGTGTGTGGATACGCAATATTGGCACCGCCACCTGTACCGACGGGGAAAGTGTACGGACACTTCAATCGCGCGTTGCCGATGCGGTGTCGGAGATCGTTGCTCATCATCCGGAGGAGTCGATCTGTATCGTTGCGCACGGTACGCCGATTCGCGCGTTGACTGCACTGCTGACGAATACCTCACTCGAAGAAATGCACACTGTCCCGTGGGCGAGCAACGCCTCAATTACCGTGGCGGAGTTTGAAACGCCGCAGAAAGGCAAGCTCGTATTACTCGATCAACACGACCACCTCAAAGATCTCGTCAGCAAACTACCGACAAATGTATAATTTCTCAACTCCCATCTTTATAAAAGAAGATGGGAGTTTTTCTGCATTTACCATTGAAATTTATTCGTTGATTTGGTATAATGAAACGAGATATTGCCAGAGAGGATAGAACATACAGATGACGACGAACATCACCCCTGAGGAGCTCGCTCTTCAGCGCCCTTTTCAGGAGAATATCCGTACGCATTATGCGCAGAAATATTCTGACAAAATGCCACTTGCCTTTGTACGCACCTTTGGCTGTCAGCAGAATGTTGCCGACTCCGAGCATATTAAAGGAATGCTTGCTGAAATGGGCTTTGGCTTCACCGAGAAGCCGGACGAGGCGGATGTAATTCTGTTTAACACCTGTGCGGTGCGCGAGCACGCTTCTGACCGTGTATTCGGGAATGTCGGCGCGCTCAAGCACATCAAAAAACGCCGCCCCGATGTGCTCATTGCCGTATGCGGCTGTATGGTGCAGCAGGAACACGTCGCGAAGAAATTTCGTGAAAGCTACCCCTTTGTCGGTTTGGTGTTTGGCACTCACGTGATCCATCGATTTCCTGAACTGCTGTGGGATGCACTAAATCAGCGCAAGCAGCTATCGGTCACCCCTGACAGCGACGGCGTGATCGCGGAGGGTCTGCCTGTCCACCGTGACGGCTCGTTTAAGGCATGGCTTCCCATTATGTACGGGTGTAACAACTTCTGCACGTATTGTGTTGTGCCATATGTACGGGGACGCGAGCGAAGTCGTGCGCCTGAAGAGATCCTTGCTCAAGCGCGTGAGCTTGTTGCCGCAGGCTATAAAGAGATCACCCTGCTCGGACAGAACGTCAATTCCTACGGAAAAGGGGAGAGTCACGGAGTTGATTTTGCGGAACTGTTGCGGCGCATCAACGCTATTGACGGTGATTTTACCATTCGCTTTATGACTTCCCATCCCAAGGATGCTACACACGAGTTGTTTGATACCATCGCCGCCTGCGAAAAAGTGTCGCATCATTTCCACTTGCCGTTCCAGTCTGGTAATGACCGCATTCTCAAGGAAATGAATCGCCGATATACCCGCGGGCAATATCTGGATCTGGTCAATTACGCTCGTTCGGTGATACCGGATATTTCATTCACCAGTGATGTGATCGTCGGATTCCCCGGCGAGACGCGCAAGGAATTTGAAGACACATTAAGCCTCGTAAAGGAGGTTGGCTTTACATCGCTTTTCACCTTCATCTACTCGCCGCGCAAGGGAACACCCGCTGCCGAGATGTCCGATCCCGTGCCGCTTGAGACAAAAACGGCATGGTTGCAGGAGTTGACCGCGTTACAGGAAGACATTTCCGCCGAGCGATTATCCGTGCTGGTCGGCACTATCCAGAGGGCACTGCTTGAGAGCGCTTGTGACGGATATATAGAGGCGCGTCTGGCGGATAACAGTGTTGTGCGTGTCAATGGTGACGAAAAACTGCTCGGCAGACACGCCGCGGTGCGCATTAACGATGCGCGAAGTTGGATCATGACCGGAGAAATTTTGTCGGTTGAAGAATAAATCAAAAGGAGATTTTTTTATGGAAACATTAATTGCTATGGCGATCGATCTTGGCTGTCAGCTGCAGGAGGACGAGCGTTTTCTCGCTCTGCAGAATGCACAGAAGGCGGCGGACGCGGACGAAGGTTTGCAGAAACTGATCGGTGAGTTTAATCTCAAACGGCTGGCGATCAATTCGGAGGAGACGAAGAACGAGGGCGAGCGTGACGCGGAGAAACTGCGCACCCTTAACACCGAGTTACGCGACATCTACGCCCGCGTGATGGCGAACGAGCATATGATGGCATACAACGATGCCCGCACCGCGCTGGACGCGCTGGTCAACAAGTTGCACGCGGCGATCTCGCTCGCCGCACAGGGTCAAGACCCCAATCTCGCCGCACAGGAAGGCTCCTGCTCGGGAGATTGCGGCAGTTGCGGCGGTTGTCACTAAAACATTGAGAGAAATTAACGTAAAGGACGGCAAAGGATCATGGCGGAAATGACTCCAATGATGCAGCAGTACCTGCAGATAAAAGAGCAAAATAAGGATGCGATCGTGTTTTTTCGTTTGGGCGATTTTTATGAGATGTTCTTCGACGATGCAAAGCTCGCATCCAAAGAATTGGAGATCACCCTGACGGGGCGTGACTGCGGTCTTCCCGAGCGTGCACCGATGTGCGGCATACCGTTCCATAGCTATGAGTCTTATGTCGCCCGTCTGGTTGCTAAGGGATATAAGGTTGCGATCTGCGAGCAGGTGGAGGATCCGGCACTGACTAAGGGACTGGTCAAGCGTGATATCATTCGCGTAATCACGCCGGGTACCGTCATTGAGGGCAGTATGCTTGATGAGAGCCGCAATAACTATTTAGTGGCGCTGTACGGTTCTGCTGATGGCAAGGCCTGCGGTCTGTGTTTTTGCGATTGTTCGACGGGTGAGGTACAATTGACCCATCTGACAGGCGGCGATCTTAATTTGCGTATCAGCAATGAACTCGGTCGCTTTAACCCTAGCGAGATCATTGCCAACGCCGCCGTTGCAACGAACGCATCTGTGCAGGAATTTGTCAGTAAACGTCTCGGGCGTGACATTGAAGTGTTGGACGAGGAAATCTGCGCCATCAACGCTTGCGAGCAAGCAGTACTGCGGCAGTATTCCGCTGAGGATAAGTCGGTGTCGCTTACGAGCCTGCAGCTTGCGGACAAGCCTGCGGCGCTGTGTGCGCTTGGCTGTGCACTGCAGTATCTGTTGTCGACGCAGATGAACGGTCTCGAGCGTTTGGCGCTGCCGACGCTCTATTCCGACGCGCAGTTTATGAAGCTTGATTTGACCGCGCGCCGTAATCTCGAGCTGCTCGAAACGATGCGCTCGAAGGAAAAGCGCGGCTCGCTACTCGGCGTGCTGGATCACGCCCGTACTGCAATGGGCAAGCGCTTAATGCGCAGTTGGATCGAGCAGCCGCTCATCAATATTACGGCGATTACTCGCCGCTTAGATGCTGTTGAAGAGCTTGTTTGCGGACATCTTTTACGTGATGAGTTGCGTGAGCAACTTACCCGCGTATACGATCTCGAACGTATTATGACCCGCATTGTCTACGGCAGTGCCAATGCCCGCGAATTGCGCTCTCTGCAGCAGACGCTCGAGTGTCTGCCGCCGATCAAAGAAGCTTTAGCGATGTGCGACTGTGCGGAACTGAATGATATTAACAAGTGTATTGATACGCTTGAGGATATTTGTTCCTTAATCGCGGCGTCGATTGTGGATGATCCGCCTTTTTCGGTACGTGAGGGCGGGATGATCCGCCGTGGTTATCATGCCGAGCTTGATGAGCTGTGCAACGATATGACCGATGGCAAGGGCATTATCACCCGTATTGAGGCATCCGAAAAGGAAAGGACAGGCATCAAGACCTTAAAGGTCGGGTATAATCGCGTGTTTGGGTATTACATTGAGGTTTCCCGTATGTATGGCGATCAGGTCCCCGAGCATTATATCCGCAAGCAGACGCTCGCTAACGCTGAACGGTATATTACCCAGGAATTAAAGGAACTCGAAGCCCGTGTGCTCGGTGCACGTGACCGCTCGGTCGCGCTGGAATATCAGTTATTCTGCGATGTACGTAATAGGGTTGCAGCGCAGTTGGGTCGCGTCCAGCGCACCGCCGAGGCAGTCGCGCGACTGGACGTGCTGACCTCGTTTGCCGAGGTCGCGGTGCGACACAACTATTGCCGTCCCGTTGTGGACACCAACGGACGCATTGAGATCAAGGCAGGACGCCATCCCGTTGTGGAGAGTCTCAGTGACGCACCGTTTGTCCCAAATGACACAGAACTGGATAATGACGACAACCGTGTGGCGATGATCACCGGTCCCAATATGGCGGGTAAATCGACCTTTATGCGACAAACGGCTCTGATCGTGCTGATGGCACAGATCGGCTGCTTTGTTCCCGCGCAGAGCGCAACCATTGGTATCGTGGACAGCATCTTCACCCGTGTCGGCGCGTCGGATGATCTGGCGGCAGGACAGTCCACCTTTATGGTCGAGATGAGCGAGGTCGCCTCTATCCTGCGCAATGCCACGGCGAACAGTCTCATCGTTTTTGACGAGATCGGGCGCGGAACCTCGACATTTGACGGTATGAGCATCGCCCGAGCAGTGCTCGAATACGTCGCTGACCCGAAAAAACTGGGTGCGAAAACCTTGTTCGCAACCCATTATCACGAGTTGACTGCGTTGGAGGACGAGATCAGCGGCGTGAAGAACTATAATATCGCCGTTAAAAAACGCGGCGATGACATTACCTTCCTGCGACGCATCGTGCGCGGTCCTGCGGATGACAGCTACGGTATTCAGGTGGCAAAACTTGCGGGCATTAACGACGCGGTTGTTGAGCGGGCAAAAGAGATCCTGCGAACGACCGAGAGCGGCGACAGCCGTCCCGCGCGGGCACATACCAAAGCGCCCGATGAGGACTATGGACAACTGTCTATCCTGCAGACGGCGGATAATCCGCTGGTGATGCGCTTGAAAGCGTTGGATGTAAATGTTCTTACACCGATCGAGGCGATGCAGGAATTGTATGCACTCGTAAAAGAGGCATCGGCGTATTGATTTGATTATTGGAGGGATTTCCGATGGCACTGATCCGCGTACTGGATAAACACGTTGCCGAACTCATCGCCGCGGGCGAAGTGGTCGAACGACCTGCATCTGTGATCAAGGAATTGGTCGAAAATGCAGTGGACGCAGAGGCACGTCATATCACAGTGGAGATCCGCGACGGCGGAGTGACCTATATGCGTATCACCGACGACGGCTGCGGCTTTCACCGCGAGGATGTGCCGACGGCGTTTCTGCGCCACGCGACGAGCAAGGTACACGATGAGGCAGACCTCAACGCGATCAACACCCTCGGTTTCCGTGGCGAGGCGCTGGCTTCCATCGCCGCGGTCGCCCGTGTGGAACTGACCACCTGCGTCAAGGGCGAGATGGTTGGTACGCGCTATGTCATCCACGGAGGGGAAGAGATATTGATGGAGGATGCGGGCTGTCCCGACGGCTCGACCTTTGTCATCGAAGATCTGTTTTATAATATCCCCGCGCGCATGAAATTTCTCAAAAAGGATGTCAGTGAGGGGAATGCGGTAGCAGGTGTGATGGAACGGCTTGCGCTGTCCCATCCTGAGATCTCAATGAAATTTATTCGCGGAGGTCGAACGGAGATCCACACCCCTGGCGACGGCGATCTGCTCTCCTGCATTCACTCCGTGTTCGGCAAGCCCTTTGCCGCAGGCCTCATTCCCGTGGATTATACGATGGGCGGTGTGCGTGTTAGCGGCTTTGTTTGCAAGCCCGAGGCGTGCCGTCCGAACCGCACGATGCAGCATTTCTTTATTAACGGCCGCTATGTGAAAACCCAGACCGCGATGGTCGCGCTGGAACGCGCTTATAAGGGTGTGATGATGGTCGGTCGTTTTCCGTCCTGCGTGCTGTGTCTGACGATGCCGGCGGAAACGGTGGATGCCAATGTACACCCCGCGAAGATCGAGGTGCGTTTCATCAACGAAAAGCCGGTGTTTGACACAGTGTATTACGGCGTTAAATCTGTTCTGGAGAGCGGCGATTCCATTCATCGGGTGTTGTTAAAGGACGATCAGCCGAAGCCCTTAACCCGTCCTGTGACGCCGCCCGAGCCGCCTTTGGCGGAGCCGACTCCGTTTAGGACATCGATCGTTTCTGCCAAGCCGCTACCCGTGCCTTCGACGAAAACGTCTATGCCGACGACGCTGAAGCGCAGCTTTTTGGATATGGTGGTGGATGACGATCGACCGACTGATCTGTCGCTCAACGACGATACGGCGGCGATCCCGTTGCCGCCCGGGCCGCCTGCCGTGACGGAAGAGGCGCCGATCGTTGAACAAGAGGTTATCGCCGAGGTCGTTCAACCTGTACCACCCGCCATTGAAACGGTCGAACAAGCAAGTCTTTTTGAGGATAAACCGACCGTCCGCGTGATCGGCGAGGTGTTTGCGACCTATATTCTCGCAGAGATGGGGGAGAGTCTCTATCTTATTGACAAACACGCCGCACACGAGCGGATGTTGTATAATCAGCTCAAAGCGAGTGCTCGCGTGGATGAGCAGGTGCTGCTCGCGCCGATCTCCATCACGGTCAGCCGAGAGGAACACACGGCTTTGGTGGAAAATCAGGATGTGCTTGCGAGCGCAGGCATTTCTCTTGAAGATTTCGGCGGCAACACGGTGCTGGTGCGCTCCTTCCCGATGATCTTGTCGGGGCAGGATATTGAGGCAACGATTCAAGAGATTGCTTCGGGTCTTGCGAGCGGCGGCAACGAAGTGTTGTCCGCAAAGCTTGATTGGATCTATCACTCTACCGCCTGCCGTGCCGCGACAAAGGCGGGCGATGTTAGTCGCCTTGCGGAGTTAGAGAATATTGCGAAGATCGTACTGTTGCAGAAGGATATCCGTTACTGTCCTCACGGTAGACCTGTTTGTGTTGAGATGACCCGCAAAGAACTTGAGAAACAATTCGGACGCATTATCTAATCATACAAAAGGAGGCGGTCGCCGTGGCAAAGGAATTTCGTCCATATCCCATCATTGCCGGTCCGACTGCCTCGGGTAAGACGGCGGTCGCCGTCGCTCTTGCTAAGCGACTGAACGCCGAGGTCGTTTCGGCGGATTCAATGCAGATCTATGATGAGATATTCATTGGAACAGCACGTCCGACTGAGGATGAGATGCAGGGGGTACCCCATCATTTGCTCGGGTTCGTGCCGTTGAGCGAGTCTTATAGTGTCGCCCGCTATACGGTGGATGCCAATCGGGCGTTTCACGATATTTTTTTGCGTGGAAAAACACCGATCCTTTGCGGTGGGACGGGGCTGTACATCCAGTCTTTTTCGGAGAATATTCAATTTTTTCCGCAGGAGCCGAACGATCAGTTGCGCGCGCAACTCAAAGCGCGAGCGGCAGTTGAAGGCAGCGGCGTTCTATTGGAAGAACTGCGCGCGGTCGATCCTGAGACCGCAGCGCGACTGCACGTCAATGATCACAACCGTATTATTCGCGCGTTAGAGGTGTATCATACCACGGGACAGACGATTCACGAGCAATCCCGCTTATCCAAGGCGACGCCATCTCCGTATGATCGATGTCTGTTTCTGCTCAATTTCCGTGATAGAAGCAAATTGTATGATCGCATCGAACGCCGTGTTGACCTGATGCTGAATAGCGGCTTACTGGATGAAGCCGAACGGATTTACAACAACGATCCGCGCGCTACCGTCCTGCAGGCAATCGGGTATAAAGAGCTGCTGCCGTACATCCGCGGAGAAGAAATACTGGAGCGTGTGATCGAACAGCTTAAAATCAGCACACGCCACTATGCCAAACGCCAGCTTTCTTGGTTTAACCGTATGGATGGCGTGCGTACGATATGGGTTGATGAGTATCAGAGCGTTCCTATGCTTGTTGATGAAGTTTTTGATCAATTTACAGCCTTTTGTGAGGAGGGAAAGCGGTAATGGCAAAAAAGAAAACAAGATCCTGGGGCAGGCTGCTGACCCTTCTTGTTATGCTGTTAATTTTAAGCTATATCGGCTATCAGATATACCGCAGTGCGTTCTCCGTCATTAAGACCGAACTTGCCGTTAATTACAGTGTGCATGAGTCGATCGAAGCCGAAGGATTGGTCTTCCGTACCGAGACGGTGATTCCCTCAACAGCGAACGGACACCTGTATTACACGGTCAAAAACGGTGCGCGTGTTGCAAAAAACGGTGTGATCGCCTCGGTGTATTCTTCGGAAAATGACGGCTTTTTAGCGGATCAGATCGACAAGGTCGACGCGCATATCGAGATACTGCGCAATTTGCAGTCGAATGACTCTTCCATGCATGTTACACTGGATATCATTGAAACACAGCTTTCAAGTGCGCTTAATACCCTGATTGCCGATGCCGGTGACGGGCTATTTGAGAACGCGGATGCGTCAAAAAGCGAACTACTGTCGCTACTGAGCAAGAAGCAGATCATCACCGGAAAGGCGGTCGATTTTTCTGCAGAAATTGCGAAGCTCGAACAAGAAAAAAAGGATCTTGAATCGCAGTATCGTTCGGCGATTTCAGTCATCAAGGCACCGGTGGCAGGGTATTTTGTGGACAATGTAGACGGTTACGAATCCGTCTTGTCCGGCATAGACCCCTTGACGTTGACGACCGGTAAGTTGCGTGAACTCATCACGATGGAGCCGCAGCCGACCGATGGCGGCGGTGCCGGTAAGATCGTCGGCGGTTATGAATGGTATTTTGCTTGTGTTGTGCCGGATTCTTTTTACAACACCTTATCCGTAGGCAGTTCAATATCGCTGAAAATGACTTTTGTCAGTGAGGAGGAGGTTCCCGTGACGGTCGCCGCCTGCAACAAGGATAACGAGGGAAATCTGGCGGTTGTATTCCGCTGTGCTTATATGTCGGAAGAATTATCCGATATCCGTAAGGAAACTGCACAGCTTTTGATCGTGCGCCACAGCGGTCTTAAGGTGCCGAAACGCGCCATCGTTATTAACGACGAGATGCAAGCGGGCGTATACATTCGATCAGGCAATGTGGCGGTCTTCCGAAAGATCGACCAACTGTACAGTGAGCCTGCCGATTACGTCATCAGTAAGGTGACGGACGAGTCCGGCTACTTGCAGTTATACGATGATATCATTGTCAGCGGAAAGGGGCTGTATGATGGCAAAACAATCGATTGATCCGTCGTTGGAATATGCTCTGCGCTCGGTCGAGGAGAACATAGCCGGATCCTGTGTAAAAAGTGCGCGACCGCGTGATGCCGTCAAGCTGTTAGCAGTGACAAAGACGGTGGATGCCGAGCGTATCAATCAAACGATTTCGCTCGGCGTTAAGCAGATCGGTGAAAATCGCGTGCAGGAATATCTTGGTAAGAAGGATGCGGTGCATCTGGACGGCATTCAGACGCATCTGATCGGTCACCTGCAAACGAATAAGGTGCGTCAGATCGTCGGGCAGGTGGATATGATCCAATCCGTGGACAGTAAACGACTCGCCGAGGCGATCTCCCGTGTTTCGCTGGAGCGCGGGATCGTGACATCGATTCTCGTTGAGGTCAACATTGGTGGAGAAGAGGCAAAATCCGGCGTTGCACCCGACCGGTTGGAAGAACTGCTCGAGCAAATTCACGATTTTAAGGGCATTCATGTGTGCGGATTGATGACTGTTCCGCCGATTTTAACAAAAGAATCGGAAAAAAGAGCAATTTTTTCAAAAATGTATCAACTGTTTGTTGACAATCGGGCAAAAAAATTAGATAATATAGATATGCTGGAATTATCTATGGGTATGTCCGGCGATTATGTGGAGGCCATCCTTGAAGGCTCCACAATCGTGCGAGTAGGTTCTGCAATTTTTGGCGCACGCCATTATTGAAAATTTGGAGGTATTTATTATGGGACTGTTCGGTAAATTCTGGAACGACGACGAAGAACTGGATGACGAGAACGAGATCACTGCCGAAGAAAGCATTATGCGCAGAGATGACGACCGTGTATCTGCAGAAGGCGGTAAGCGCGGCAATAAGGTCGTGAACATTCACGCCACGGCACAGTTGCAGGTCGTTTTGGTGAAGCCCGAGCGCTTTGACGATGCCAGTGCGGTCGCCGATCACCTGAACGCCAAGCGTACAGTCGTGCTCAATCTGGAGTCCGCCAACAAGGATGTTGCGCGCCGTATTCTGGATTTCCTCAGCGGTGTTGCCTACGCTAACGACGGTCAGATCAAAAAGGTCGCGAACTGTACCTTTATCATCACTCCGTACAATGTTGGTCTGATGGGCGATCTGCTGGACGAACTGGAGAATAATGGTCTCTACTTCTAATCGTAACCAACCCGATGCGTGGCTGCGCTCACGTATAGAAGACACCCTCTTTCTATGCGAACGGCGCAGCACGCCGTCGTTTTTGGGCTTTTTAGATGAAGCGGAACAGCAGATAGCACGGCAGATGTTGTCTCGCACCGATGCTGATCGCTATTGCTTCTGGGGCGGATACGACGGTGCGGAGCGCTGTATACTCGGTTGCTTTCCGGAGTATATGTCGGTGCAGACGGAGGGATTTCCGCTGGTTATGATAACGTTTCAGTATCGGTCGGATAAAGCCTTAACACATCGGGATGTTCTTGGCACGTTGCTCGCGCAGGGCATCAAGCGCGAGACGGTGGGGGACATTCTCTGCTCAGATGATCTGATCGTTGTTTTTTTGCGCGATGAGATCGCGCCGTATATCCGTGAACAGATCAGCAGGATCGGCGGGGTCGGCGTTAAACTCCTCGACCATTATGGCGGTCCTCTGCCGTCTGCGCGGAGCTATGTGCCGCTTCAGGATACGATCGCATCGCCACGGCTGGATGCGGTTGTCAAAGCACTGCTGCGTTGCTCACGTGAAAAGGCGGCGCAGATGATCGTGTCCGGCATAGTGAGTTTAGATCACATCGTTTCGACCGAGATATCAGCCACGGTGGTTGATGATTCGGTCATATCTGTGCGTGGCTACGGTCGCTATATTGTCGATCGGATCGGTCCGCCGACGAAGAAAGGGCGTTTGATTCTCAACGCCAGGAAATGTGTATAATTATCACCGAAAGGATGAATAAAATGCTTACTGCGCAGAATGTGCGTGACGTTCGTTTCGCGAAAACAATGGGTGGTTATAAGGCTGCTGAGGTCGATTCGTTCCTCGATCAATGCGCCGACACGATTGAGGCGTTGAACCGCGATATTGAGGAGAATATCCGCAAGATGCAGGTGTTGGCTGATACGATCGTTGATTATCGCAATCAGGAGGACAGCATCCGCACTGCCTTGATGAGTGCTCAACGAATGAGTGAGACGGTCATTAACGAGGCGAAAGAGAAAGCGGATGCAATCATCTCCGAGGCGCAGGAAAAAGCGAATACCATCGAAGAAGAATCTAAGAAAAGCATTCAGGCAGAACTGGACGAATTGTCCAGGATCCGAAAAGAGGTCGTGGCATTCCGTTCTCGTCTGCTGGCGACCTATCGCGAGCATTTGACCCTCATCGGTGTGCTCACTGACGAAGAGAAGGTTGATAGCACCTCTGCCGAGGAAGACGCGAAAGACGATGAGAATGAAATGGTTGCAGTAGCGGAAGAATCCGCTCTTGTGCCGGATGTTGTTACTGAGTCGGTTGACGAGGTGAAGATCGACATTTCTGCCTTTGAACTTGAGGACGAGGAGTAAACGACTCGAAACGGATCGGGCAAATCGCTCGGTCCGTTTTATCTTATCTGGAAGGTGATACAATGCTGACCGTGTGGATGTTTGTGCTTTCTGCGGCGCTGTTGGCTGTCGATCAGGTGACAAAGCAACTGGCTGTCCAATTCTTAAAGGATCAGCCGGCGATCCCGTTATGGCGCGATGTGTTTGAACTGCAGTATTGTGAGAATCCGGGTATTGCGTTCAGCTTGCTCGAGCATCAACGCTGGATATTCATCCCCGTAACCTGTATGGTGATGATCCTGCTGGTTATTATGCTGTTACGAAGCGATCTGCGACATTCGAAGCTCTTTTCTCTCAGCTGTGCAATCATTTTAGCAGGCGGCATCGGCAACCTGATCGACCGAATCGCCTATAAATACGTGATCGATTTTCTGTACTTTAAGTTGATCGATTTCCCCATCTTCAATTTTGCGGATTGCTGCGTGGTGGTGGGGGCGATCATCTTATTTGCCTATTTGATGTTCGGCTGCAAGGACAGCGACTTTAATAATCTGCGTGGGCTGCTTCTTGGCTCAAAATCCCACGCAAAGGAGCGTACCAATGACGATCGAAACCAAATCGTGGGTGACCCCGACGGAGCAACAGAATAAACGTATTGACGTATATCTTGCCGCTGAATTGGACGTCAGCCGCTCAATGATTCAGCAGTGGCTTGGTGAGTCGCTTGTTCGGGTTGATGGAAAGACGGTCGGCAAGAGTTATAAGCTTGTCGGCGGCGAGGAGATCACCGTTGAGATTCCCGCCCCTGTTGCTTATGAAGTCAAGGCAGAGGCGATCCCGCTGGACATTGTATACGAGGATGCGGATCTGCTTGTTGTGAATAAACCAAAGGGGATGGTCGTACATCCCGCTGCCGGACATTATGAGGGCACGTTGGTCAATGCCTTACTCCACCACTGCGGGGACAGTTTATCGGGCATTAACGGTGTTTTACGTCCGGGAATCGTGCATCGCATCGATATGGACACCAGTGGGCTGCTCATTGTTGCCAAGAATGACAAGGCACACCAAGGCCTTTCTGAGCAGATCAAGGTACATAGCTTCACCCGCGTTTACGAAGCAGTGCTCGTCGGGCATCTCAAGCAAACAAGCGGGACGATCGAAGCGCCGATCGGACGCCACCCGACGCACCGTAAGAAAATGGCGGTCACGTCGACAAATTCCAAGCCTGCGACCACCCATTACGAGGTGCTCGCTGAGTATTCCGGTTACAGCCACGTCCGTCTGCGTCTGGAAACGGGACGCACACACCAAATTCGCGTGCATATGGCGTATTTGGGTCATCCGGTGGCTGGTGACACGGTCTATGGCGCAGCAAATCAACCGAAGGAGTGCCGCAATCTCGGCGGACAGTGTTTACACGCAAAAGAGATCGGATTTATCCACCCAATCAGCAGAGAAGAGCTGGCATTCGACAGCGATCTGCCGGAATATTTCAGCAATTTTTTAGATATTATCAAAAATTAAGCAGAAGCCCCGATCCGATCGGGGCTTCTGCTTTTATGACTTTTATGATATGATTATCCAAACCATCTGCGATAATAATTTTCAGTAATCCTTTGGATATGAGAAAGTCATTATCACAGCAAAATTGCTTGTCATTTCACCTTGAAGCTGTCCTTGAGAGAAACCGAGCGGTTGAACACCAGATGCTCCGCGGAACTGTCCTTGTTATCCACGCAGAAATAGCCGAGTCGCATAAACTGGAATGAGGCGGGGGCGACCGCTTCGGCGAGCGCAGCTTCGATCTTGCAGTTCGTGAGCACCTCGAGAGACTCGGGGTTGAGGCAGGAAAGGAAATCCTTGTCTGAGCCGTCGGGATCGGCATCGGTGAAAAGATTGGAATACAGCCGCACCTCAGCGTTGACCGCTGTCGCGGCATCCACCCAGTGGATGGTGCTCTTGACCTTGCGACCGTCAGCGGTGTTGCCGCCCTTGCTGTCCGGATCGTATTCGGCGAGCACCTCGATAACATTGCCGTTCTCATCCTTGACACAGCCGGTGCACTTAATAACATAGGCAGACTTTAGGCGCACTTCGTTACCGGGGAAGAGACGGAAATAACCTTTGATCGGTTCTTCCATAAAGTCGTCTGCCTCAATGAACAGATTCTTCGAGAAGGTCACTTGACGCTTACTCGCCTCAGGCTTGGCGGGGTTGTTCTCAACCTCAAACACATCTTGTTCACCCTCGGGGTAGTTGGTGATGGTCAGCTTGACGGGGCGTAATACCGCCATCGCGCGCTGTGCATTCTCATTGAGATCCTCGCGTAGACAGGCTTCCAGCAGGGCGACCTCAACGGTGTTCGGCACCTTCGCTACGCCGATCTTCTCGCAGAAGGTGCGGATCGACGCGGAGGTATACCCGCGACGGCGCAGACCACAGAGGGTCGGCATACGCGGATCGTCCCAGCCTGACACAAAGCCCTCCTCGACCAACTTGCGCAACTTGCGCTTGGACATCACGGTGTAGTTGATGCCAAGACGGGCAAACTCGATCTGGCGCGGATTTGCCTCGATGTCGACATTCTCTACCACCCAGTTGTACAGCGGGCGGTGATCCTCAAACTCGAGCGAGCAAAGCGAGTGGGTGATACCCTCCATCATATCCTCGATCGGGTGTGCAAAGTCGTACATCGGATAGATGCACCATTTGTTGCCCTGACGGTGATGTGGGCAGTGGTTGATGCGATAGATAACGGGATCGCGCATATTGAAATTGCCGCTGGCAAGATCGATCTTCGCGCGGAGGGTCATACGACCGTCCGCAAATTCACCCGCCCGCATACGAGCGAACAGATCAAGGCTCTCTTCTACAGGACGTTCACGGTAGGGGCTAACGGCAGGGTGGGTGAGATCGCCGCGGTTCTCGCGTACCTGATCAGGTGTCTGCTCACAAACGTAGGCGAGTCCTTTTTTGATCAGTCCGACCGCCTGCTCATACATCACCTCGAAATAATCCGATGCATAATAGAAGCGATCATCCCAGTCAAAGCCGAGCCAGTGAATATCCTCTTGAATGGCATCGACGTATTCCTCATCTTCTTTGGTCGGGTTGGTGTCATCCATACGCAGATTACAGATGCCGCCGTATTTTAGCGCCGTGCCGAAGTCGATGCACAGCGCCTTCGCGTGACCGATGTGCAGGTAGCCGTTCGGCTCAGGCGGGAAGCGGGTGTGAACAGTCTTACCATAGCAACGACCGCCCTCCTTCAACTCCTCGTCAATGATGGCGTGAATAAAATTGGTAGAAGTAATTTCAGACATAACGATTATCTCCTCAAATGCGGTTTTCGAAGGTCTCGATGGCGGCTTGTAGGCGGGCATTTACTTTCTCCGCGCCGAGCAGCTGCATGATCGAGCAAAGATCGGGGGTGTTGCGGCGACCGGTGATCGCCACGCGGATAACGGTGCTCACGTCGCCGACGTGACCTTTAAAAGCCGCAGGATCGGCCTTGTAGGCCTTTACGTCGGGGCTGAAGCCGAGATCGGCACAGATGCTCTTAATGGTGTCAAACCATTCCTGCTTGTCTTGCTGAGCATCGTAGACCTTGCTGTAGGCACGCAGAACGACAGCGGCGTCAGCCGCGGCAATATTGTCGGGCAGTTCTAACGCGTTCACGTAGGTCTCATCAAAGAAATAAGACACATATTCCGGCACATCGCTCCAACGGGCGATATCCTTACGCGGCTTAGCATTACCACGGTCGATAGAGAAAATGCCGACGGAGTAAGCTTTGTTCTGCTTAAGCAGTGTGGCGAACGCCGAATGATACTCATCCGCCCATTTCTCGACCTTCCGCGCAACCGATTCGGCGTCCATACGGGCGATGACGTTCTTACTAACGTCGTTGAGCTTGTCCAGATCGAACAACGCGCCTGAAACGCTCATCTTTTTAAGGTTAAACTTAAACTGTTTACGATCCGCCGTGGGGTTGGCGCGACGCCAATCCTCGAAATCGCTGTTTGCGATGGTCAACAGATACTCCAGTACGCTGTCGGCGGGATAGCCCTGCTGTGCATAGAAATGCATTGCCGCCTGTGGATCCTTCCGCTTGGAAAGCTTGCGCTTGTTGCCGTTATCCTCAACCATTATGGGGCTGACGTGGGCATATTTCGGCGGCTTAAAACCGAGGGTCTTAAATAGCTGCAGATGCTTCGGCACTGAGGATATCCACTCATCGCCGCGGATGACGTGGGTGGTACGCATTAAATGGTCGTCCACTGCGTGCGCAAAATGATAGGTGGGTATACCGTCGGATTTGAGCAGGACGATGTCCTCGTCATTTTCCGGCATCTCGATCGTACCCTTGATCATATCATCAAACTTAATGCGGTTTTGCTCGTTGCCCATTGAGCGCAGACGCACGACATAGGACTCGCCGTTTTGGATACGTTCGAGAGCAATTTCGGGTGCGATATTGCGACACAGCGCATATTCGCCGTAGTAGCCGGTGCGATCCTTCTTCAGTTCCTGCTGCTCGCGAGCGGACTGACGCTGTTCCTCGCTGCAGAAGCAGGGGTAGGCGAGCCCCTGCGCGATCAGATCCTTCACATACGTGTGGTAGATCTCGGCACGTTGGCTTTGCTGGTACGGACCGTAGTTGCCCTCGATCACACCGGGAGCAACAAACCCTTCATCGATAGACAGACCAAATTCATTAATTCCCTTGAGAATATCATCCGCGCCGCCTTCGACTTCGCGTTTTTTATCGGTATCCTCCAGACGGAAGAAAAACACGCCATCGCTTGCATCCGCAGTCAGACGGTTGACCATCGAGGTGAAGAAGGTGCCGAGATGCAGATAACCTGTCGGCGAGGGGGCGATGCGCGTCACCCGTGCACCGTCTTTAAGCGCGCGGGCAGGGAATATCGCCTCGTAATCCGCAGGCGTTTTATCCACGTGGGGGAATATTATATTAGCCAGTTTTTCATTGATCGACATACAGAACCTCCGCAAAACCATTTAATCTTATATATTTTACATTTATCTGTTGAAAAAGTCAATGCAAGTGTGCTATTATATAGATAGTTTTTTCCGAGAACCGCAAATTTTTTCGGATTTAGAGAAGAGGTATCACTATGAGCGAAATACAACAACCGACAAGCGAGCGCAAAAAACGTGTTTTGAGCTGTATCCAACCGACGGGTGTACCTACCCTCGGTAATTATTTTGGTGCTCTGCGCAACTGGGTGCAGATGCAGGATGAGTTTGACTGCTTTTATGCCGTCGCCGACCTACACGCGATTACTGTGCGGCAGGAGCCTGCAAAATTCCGTCAGCAAATCATGGAGACCTTCGCGTTGCTGATGGCGATCGGCCTGGATCCCGAGAAGAGTCTGCTGTTCGTGCAGTCGCAGGTACCCGCCCACGCACAGCTGTCGTGGATGCTATCTTGCTGTACACAGTTTGGTGAGTTGTCCCGTATGACCCAGTTTAAGGATAAATCCGCCAAGCACGCGGATAATATTAACCTAGGTCTATTCTCATATCCCACGCTGATGGCGGCGGATATCCTGCTGTATCAACCGGAATATGTCCCCGTCGGAGCGGATCAGAAGCAACATTGTGAACTTACCCGCAATATTGCAGAGCGATTTAACAGCATTTACGGCAACACCTTTGTTGTGCCTGAGCCGTATATTATGAAGACAGGTGCGCGTGTACGCTCGCTGCAGGATCCGACCAAGAAAATGTCCAAGTCTGACGAAAACATCAACGCGTTCATTTCGCTCAAGGACGACAAGGACACCATCATCCGTAAATTCCGCCGCGCTGTCACCGACAGTGAGGCGCGCGTTTACTACGGCGACGGCAAGGACGGCATCAATAATTTAATGGAGATCTACGGTGCGATCGTCGGCAAGACGATGCAGGAGATCGAGCAGGAATTCGATGGCAAGGGCTACGGCGACTTCAAGTCCGCTGTCGGCGAGGCTGTTGCGGGCGAATTATTGCCTATTCAGGAACGCTTGCAGACGCTGATGGGGGACAAGGCTCAGCTCGAGCAACTGATGCGCACAGGCGCGGAGCATGCATCCTACGTCGCGGGTCGCACCCTCACTAAAGCGCAGAAGAAAATGGGGTTTGTACAATTTAAGTAACCCCATCAAACGCCGGTGAGATCAAACGCGGGGATCGATTCTCCGCCGCTGCTTTCCCGACTTTGTGTATATCCGTCGGTGATACCGAGCGAAAACATATAATAGCGCACTTTATCGCATTCGCGGCGGGTAAGGGGGCGTTGCAGTTCCTTGAAAGCCGCAAGTTCGCCCATTGGGGTGTACTGGAACATCAGACTGACCCACAGCACATCCTTGTGTTGAGCTAACCAATCCAGGACCGCCATTGATTCTTTTGTGTGCCCCGGCAGCACCAGATGTCGCACGATAGTGCCCCGGCGAATGTTCCCGTTTTCGCCCAATGTGACAGGACCGGTCTGCCGCGCCATCTCGAGAATGGCGGCGGATGCGTTGGAGAAATAGTTGTCTATACCGGAAAATACCTTGCCGATATCGTCGTGGACGTATTTACAGTCGGGCAGATACACATCGACCATCCCATCCAACATTCGCAAAGTTTCGACGCATTCATAACCGCTCGAATTGTATATAATCGGGACTTTCGGTCTGTAAAGTTCCAGAGCTTTACATAAGGAAATCGCATAATGCGTGGGATTGACGAGGTTAATGTTGTGCGCACCTGCCGCTTCAAGCTCACGGAAGATGTCGACAAGCCGTTCGACAGTGATAATTTTTCCGTTTTTTTCGTGGCTGATGGTGGCGTTTTGACAGAATCGACAACGAAGAGCGCATCCCGAGAAAAACACCGTTCCCGATCCGCGCGTGCCGCTGATACACGGCTCTTCGCCGTAATGCAACGCTGCGCGGGCGACAACGGGCTGTGACGGCATCCCGCAGAAGCCGCCGATGTTCGCTGTATCGCTACGCAGCGCACCGCATTGGTGAGGGCATATCGAACACGTATATTCTGCCATTTTGGTCACCTCGTTTTCGCTGTATATTGTAACAAAATTTCCCGTATATTGCAATAGTTGAAGGGAGCGTCTGTTATGTTGAATTTAGAAACTGTTATAGAAAATTTGCGTAAAAATCACTTAAATCCACAGTTCGTGCCCACGAAAGCGGAGGTTGTGCCTCTTGTAGAGCGTATTTTGAACGACGGTGATACGGTCGCCGTCGGCGGGTCGGTGACGTTGGACGAAACCGGCGTTATTGAACTGCTTCGCAACGGGAATTTTCACTTCCTTGATCGCTATGCCGACGGCTTGTCACGCGAAGAGAAGGAGGAGATCTTCCGTCAGTCCTTTTTTGCCGATGCATATTTATGCTCATCCAATGCCGTCACCGAGCAGGGGGAGCTGTATAACGTTGACGGCACGGGCAACCGTGTGGCAGCAATCGCCTACGGTCCTAAGAAGGTGATCGTGGTAGTCGGCATCAATAAGCTTGTCCGTGATCTCAATGAAGCAGCAAGACGGGTCAAGATCTGTGCCGCGCCGCTGAACACGCAGCGTTTGGGCTTTGAAACCTATTGCAACAAAGCGGGTCATTGTATGAAAGTCGACGGCGGGATGACGGATGGTTGCGCCTCGGCTATGCGTATTTGTTGCAGTTATCTGATTACGGGATACCAACGTCAGACCGATCGCATCCACGTGATCCTCGTTGGCGAGGAATGCGGATATTAAAATAACAAGAGGCTGTCAAGCGACAGCCTCTTGTTATTTTAATTGTTCTTCCGCATAGCGTAGCAGGGTCGCACGTTCGTTCGGTAGCTTGTCGCTCATCACTTGTTCGAGTAGTGTGTTCAGCATATCCCCGAGGCGTCTGTCGGATGAATACCCAATTGCCGCCAGATCGTGCCCGTTTACGGCGAGATCTTTGAGCGAAAAGCACGCGTTTTCCTCAACGAGCTCTCGTATCCGAGTGGCGATGCTATCTAACGACTTGATGCGATCCAACTTATCTGGATGCTGTCCGCGCACATCCGCCTTTTGGATTTCTACCAGATCGAGTGCCAGATCAGGTCCCATACGGTTGAGTACTCGTTTGAGAGGATAGTCCGCTGGAAGCAGATCGTCGTCGTGATGCAGAACAAGTTTTTTCACCGTGTCGATCGTCACTCGATCAAACCGCAGTCGGGACATCGCTTGCTCAGCAATCGCGGCGCTGACTGCCGCATGCCCTGTGAAATGGTCGATCCCGTTCTCGTCTCGGGTATAGCATGCGGGCTTTCCGCTGTCGTGAAACAGCATTGCCAGCCGCAGAGTTGGATCTGATTCGATTGCCGCAATCGTTTCGACCGTGTGTTCATATACCGAGAGAAAATGGTAGGGGTTTGCTTGCTCCAGCCCGATTGTCGGCACAATCTCGGGTAGAATGACACCGATCACATCGGAAAATGACAGCATCACTTCCCGCGCACACTGACCGCATAACAGCTTCACAAGCTCACTCTGCACACGTTCGACGGCGATGCGACGAAGAAGGGGAGCGAGGCGATAAATAGCTTTTGCGGTCATCTTTTCGATCGGAAAGCCGAACTGTGCAGAAAAACGCAGGGCTCGCAATATGCGCAGAGCATCCTCGGTGAAGCGCTTTTCGGGGTCGCCGACGCACACGATTTGTTGGTTATCGAGATCTGCCAGACCTGAAAAATGGTCAACGATTCCTGTTTGCGGATGGAAAGCAAGCGCATTGATCGTGAAATCCCGCCGCTGGAGATCATCGCGGAGATTACATGTAAACATCACGCTGTCAGGGTGGCGGTTGTCATGGTATTCGCCATCAATGCGATAGGTGGTGATCTCCAGTGGTGTGTCATCCAAGAGCACCGTCACGGTACCGTGCTGGATTCCTGTCGGGATAACACGGTAATCGGAAAACGCCTCGATGATCTGCTCAGGCAAAGCATCGGTCGTGATATCCCAGTCGTTCGGCTCACGCCCCAACAGTGTATCGCGCACGCAGCCACCCACGACATACGCTTCAAAACCGCAATTATTCAGTTTTTCGAGCGCACAAGCAACATTACGGGGGAGAGTCAACGTCATAAAGATCCCTCACATTACATTTTGTGACCGTGCTGCAGAAGCAGACGCTGTTTTTCATCCCACAGTTTCTGCGACAGATCGACATAATATTTATGCGGATTTTCGAACCGTAAAACCTCGTCCCAGATAGTGTCAATTCGCTCCTTGCAATAGATACGAATGTCCTCGACAGAGGGTGACTCATAGACGCATTCGCCATCCTTAAACAGCTGCACCTGTAGCGGCACAGCGCGAAAATCCGTCAGTGTCTTGCGTTTCCAGAAGTGCTCGGGGTCGAAGATCTCATAGGGTTTGGTGTCGTCGATGATCTCATCGTGCATCGTGATCACATCCGCGATCGCTTTGTTGTTCTCACGGTCATACAGACGCCAAAGCTTTTTGAAGCCGGGGTTGGTGATTTTGGCAATGTTTTCACTGACCTTGATCTTCGGAACGATCTCGCCGCCCTGCTCGACAGCAACGAGCTTATATACGCCGCCGAACACGGGCGCGCTGGAAGCAGTGATCATCCGTTCGCCGACGCCGAAGCTGTCGACGCACGCACCTTGGCGGATCATATCCTGAATGATGTATTCATCCAGTGAATTGGACGCGGTAATCTTACAGTCGGGGAAGCCCGCTTCATCCAGCATCTTGCGAGCTTTTTTGCTGAGATAGGTGATATCGCCCGAGTCGATGCGGATGCCGCGCGGACGATAACCGTTCGGAACGAGAACCTCATTAAACACGCGGATGGCGTTCGGGATACCCGATTTCAGCACGTTGTAAGTGTCGACCAACAGCGTGCAGGATTCGGGGTAGGTGGTTGCGTAAGCCTTGAAAGCATCGTATTCGGAGTCGAAGAGCTGCACCCAGCTGTGCGCCATTGTGCCGAGAGCGGGGATGCCGAACTCGCGATCGACGATGGTGCAGGCGGTGCCGGAACACCCCGCAATATAGGACGCGCGCGCACCGTAGATCGCGCCGTCACAGCCCTGTGCTCGGCGGGAGCCAAACTCCATCACGGGACGTCCCTGCGCGGCACGCACGATACGGCTGGATTTGGTAGCAATGAGGGACTGGTGGTTGACCAGCACGAGAATCATGGTTTCAATGAACTGCGCCTGTATGGCGGGACCACGCACGGTGACGATCGGCTCGTGCGGAAAGATCGGCGTTCCTTCGGGAACAGCCCACACATCACACGCAAATTTGAAATTGCGCAAATATTCAAGAAACTGCTCATTAAACAGGTTCTTTTTGCGCAAATAGGCGATATCCTCATCCGTGAAGGTCAGATCCTTGATGTAGCGAATGACCTGCTCAACGCCTGCCATAATGGCTAAACCACCACCATCGGGAATGGTGCGAAAAAACATATCGAAATACACGATCCTCTCGCCGTTTCCGGTGCAGAAAAAACCGTTTGCCATTGTAATTTCATAGAAATCCGTCAGCATAGTCAGATTGTTCTTTGAAAGTAGATTGGTGTTCTCCATAACATTCCATCCTTTCACGTCAAAGTCACCGTTGCTTGAGATTATAACACTTTTTACAGCATTCGTCTACCGCTTTTTACAAAAAATCCCGAGCAAGGTTGTTCGCCCTGCTCGGGATGAAAAGATCACAGAGTTTTCACAAGTTCTTTAAGGTATGTAGCAAAATCGTCGCACAGATCGGGGCGACCGAGGGCGACCTCGCAGTTTGCCTGCAGGATGCCAAGCTTGTTGCCCATATCATAGCGTGTGCCGACATAATCAACTCCCATCATATTGCCGTTTTTCGCTTGCACGCACATGGCGTCGGTCAGCTGGATCTCACCGCCGGCTCCGGGCTCGGTGACTGCGAGAATATCAAAGATGTCGGGCGTGAGGACACAGCGACCAAGGATCGAATAAAGGGACATCACCTTGTCGGGAGAGGGCTTTTCGATCATATCCGAGACATCAAACACATTATCGCGGACAGGGGAAACGGCCAGCGAGCAATAACGTACGATCTGCTCTGGTGTCACCTGCTTGATGCCGACAACCGACTTGCCAAATTCTTCATATACGCGGCAGAGCTGACCGCAAGCGGAATCCTCGCTGATGATCACATCGTCACCGTACAGCACCGCAAACGGCTCATCACCGACAAAGGACTTCGCGCAGGCGACAGCGTGTCCAAGCCCCTTTGTCTCTTTCTGACGGATAAACTGAATGTTCGCCATATTCGAGAGCTTGAGCACCTCTTTGAGCATGTCTGTTTTACCGCCGGCTTCAAGGCGCAGTTCAAGCTCAATGCTGTGATCGAAGTGGTCCTCGATAATGCCTTTGCCACGGTTGGTGATGATCAGGATATCCTCAATTCCCGCCGCAACCGCTTCTTCGACAATGTACTGGATCGCGGGCTTGTCTACGATCGGCAGCATTTCTTTCGGCATGGATTTTGTTGCCGGAAGCACACGCGTACCGAGGCCCGCCGCCGGAATAACCGCTTTTCTAACTTTAGCCATAATTTTATCCTCCGTATCAAATGAATATAAACAAAATTTGCGTGAGAAAATATTGTGCAATATACCCGATGACAGCAACCGCGATCGACACGCCGCCGCTCGTGGACAATTCGCCGGATGTCAGGTCAGGCGTCTTCTCCCGAAGACGTGCAATCGTCTTGCCGCAATGATTAAAATACAGGCGATTGCCGTATATGCCGAGCGCAATAGAGATGATAAAGAGCACGGCTGAGAGCACCCAACCAGCCAAGAGATAATACATATTCTCCGGTATCAGGAGAGCAGCTTCGACCGCTGCATAAATCTCCGCGTAAGTCATTTCGTCGGTCATAGCAAATCCGATCGCACTAAATGCGATCTCCGACACGGCTGCCTGTAATAACTCCAGTATAATCACGATCGCGCCGTAAGCATACATCTTACGATACAATAGCCACAAAGGGCCGAAGAAAAAAGCCGCCCAGTTCCAACTCGAATGCTTGCCGTTTTTCGCCATTCGGCGAAAACGCGGCAGATAATACTCGGCTTTCTGCCCGACAAACGCATAGAGATCAGCCGCTTTGATGTCGTCGATCACTTCGTTCGGGTCGACAGGGTTGGTCGTGCTGCGAAAGGGCTGATATTCGCTGTAATGCGTTGTCTTCGGCTGGTCATCTGCCCAGTTGTCGTCAGCTTTCAGCGGAGAGCCGCAATGCTGGCAAAATTCTGCGAACTCGGGATTTCTCGTGTGGCATTGCGCACAAATCTGATAGGGGAGAGATTGCTCGTTTGCATAGTGCGTCGGCGGTTGCTCGGTTTGGTTAGTTTTATTATTTTCTTTATCGCGGCTCCATTGCTCGTTTGTGTTGTGCAGGTGTTGTAGATGACAGTGCCCTTCTGCGGACCAACAGGCGCGATGATGAGGAAGTCCACATTGCGGACAGACAACGATATCGTCCGTTTCAACAAAGCGTTGTCCGCATACAGGACAGGAATATCCTTCGTAAAAATACAATAATCTCATCTCCATTCTGACGATATTATATCGCGCTTTGCCGACTGCCGCAACACAAATTCACGAAATTTATAAAAATTTCATATTTATTTGTATTTTCAGCTCCAAAAAACGCAAGCGTGTCTTGATATTTTTCGCGAATGAAAGTATAATATAACAAAATGTTTTATGCAGAGGTGGTCGCGTTGAGTAAAGCACGCGCATTTTTTAAATCGATTGCAGGACATCGTGTTGCGATCTGCGGCATTGGCAATAACAATCTGCCGGTGATTTATTTGTTTTTGAAACACGGAGCAACGGTGATTGCTTGCGACAAGCGCACGGAGAGCGAACTCGGGCAGATCGCCGATGATCTCACGGCTGCGGGCGCAGTGTTACGACTTGGAGAGACCTATTTGGATGACCTCGATGTCGATTTGATCCTGCGCACACCGGGAATGAAGCCGTATTTGCCGCCTTTCGAGGAAGCTCGCTCGCGGGGAATTACGGTCACATCGGAGATGGAGCTGTTTTTCGACCTGTGTGAAGCGCCGATCTATGCGGTTACCGGCTCCGACGGTAAGACGACTACCACCACGATCATAGCCGGACTGTTGGATGCTGCCGGTGTTAAAACGTTTGTCGGCGGTAATATTGGGCGTGCTCTGCTGCCGTATGTGGAGGATATTTGTGCCGACGATGCGGCAGTGGTCGAGCTTTCCAGTTTTCAGCTGACACGAATGACACAGTCTCCGCACGTAGCAGTCGTTACGAATGTAGCACCGAACCATCTGGATTGGCATACGGATATGCAGGAATATATTGATGCCAAGCGCAATCTGGTGGCACATCAAACCCGCGATGATCGTGCCATACTCAACCGTGATAATACCATTACCGACGAATTTGTCCGCGATACGTACGCAGATGTGTGGCAGTTCTCTCGCCGTGAGCGTGTGAATAAAGGATGCTGGCTCGATGACAAGCGTCGTATTATCGTTACGGACGATAACGGCGATCACATCGTAATGCACGCCGACGATATTCGTATTCCGGGAGAGCACAACATTGAAAATTATATGGCGGCAATCGCCGCTGTTTGGGGCACGGTAAAGACAGAGGATATCCTGGGTTTTGCCCGCTCTTTTGGCGGTGTCGAACACCGCAGCGAACTTGTGCGCGAGCTAGACGGGGTGCGTTGGTATAACGATTCGATCGGTTCGAGTCCCTCACGCACGATTGCCGGCTTGAACGCGTTTAAGCAAAAGGTAATTCTCATTGCAGGCGGCTACGATAAGCACATTCCGTATGAACCTCTGGGACCCGTGTCGGCAGAGAAGGTAAAAGTCGCCATACTGATGGGCGCGACTGCCGACGCGATCGAGTGCGCAATCCGCGCATACAGCGATCTGCCGATCGTTCGTGTAAAGAATATGGAAGAAGCCGTTGCTTCGGCGTATGCTATGGCAGTGAGTGGCGATATCGTATTTATGTCTCCTGCCAGTGCCAGCTTTGATATGTATAAAAATTTCGAGGTTCGAGGAAATCATTTTAAATCTCTTGTGAAAGAATTGCCCGAGAAATGAAGGTGCTGATATGACGGCGATTATCGAAGATCTGAATAGGTTATGCGACGCACAGGGCTGTGCAGGACAGAACGGGATCGCTGAACTGGCGACCGAACTCCTTCGACCCTATGTCGATGAGATCGAGCAGGATGCTATGGGAAATGTCTTGGCTGTCCGACGTGCGGATTCGCCTGATGCGAAGACCGTGATGTTGGAAGCACATCTTGATGAAATCGGCTTTCTGGTCACGCACATTGATGAGCACGGTTTTGTTTTCGTTTCTCCCGCCGGCGGCGTTGATAAGCGTGTCTTATCGGCGCAAAAGGTTATCATATACGGAAAACAGCCTTGCTATGGTGTGTTCTCATCCGTTCCGCCGCATTTATCGGGCGGAGAGGATAAGCTGCCCGAAATCACTGATATGGCAATTGATATCGGTCTGGATACCGAAACGGCTCGAGAGATGATCCCGCTCGGCTCCCGTGTCGGCTTTGCGCCGAATTTTACAAAGATTAACGGAACGGTCATTTGCTCGAAAAGTTTGGACAACCGAAGCGGTATGGCAGCGATCCTGCATTGTTTACGACAGCTAAATGATCGAAATATGAATGTCGCCGTCGCGTTTTGTGTACAGGAAGAGCTCGGGTGCCGCGGAGCCGCTGTGGCAGCAAGAAAACTGCAACCGAATTACGCGATCGTAACCGATGTATCCTTTGCTTATACACGTGACGCTGACAAGCGTTGCTGCGGTGAGATGCGCAAAGGAGTTATGATCGGCATTTCGCCTGTTCTTGATGATAGAATGCAACACGAGCTGTGGGATATGGCGCAGGACCGCCATATCCCACACCAGCCCGAGGTGATGGCGAAGACAACAGGGACCAATGCCGATTCCATCAGCACCGCTTGTTGCGGTATTAAAACAGCTCTTTTGTCCATTCCGCTTCGCTATATGCATACACCCGTTGAAACGATCGATGTCTCCGATGTTGCTTCTGTCGGCAATTTGATGGCGGCTTGGATCGAGATGAAAGGAGCACAGATGGATGAATAAACAGCTATTATTTGATCTGTGCTCGTTGGACGGAATCTCCGGCAGAGAACACGCTGCGCGGGAGTTTATCCAGCAAAAACTCAATGAATCGTCCACACCAAAAGACGTTTCGGTCGATGCTATGGGGAATATCGTTGTGCATTTATATGGAAAAGCGCCAGCCTCAAAGACCGTGCTGTTTGATGCGCATATGGATGAGGTCGGTTTTTTGGTTACTCATATCAATAGCGACGGTACATTGTGTTTTGACACGGTCGGCGGCATCGATAAGAAGGTGCTGTTTGGTCAACGCGTTCGTATCGGTGATGTGCTCGGTGTGATTGGCGGCAAGGCTGTTCATCAGTGCTCAAGGGACGAAAAGGATACCATTCCCGCTATCGACGATATGGCGATCGACATCGGCGCAACCAGCCGCGAAGAAGCGCAAACGCGGGTGGAAATAGGGCAGGGGGGGACTTTTGCCTGTGGCTTGCATGAGGGGCAGAACGGTTTCGTGCTTGGTAAAGCGCTGGATGACCGCGTTGGTTGTGCGCTGTTACTTGCGATAGCGTCAAAACAGCCCGAACACGATATTTGGCTGTCGTTTACTGTGCAGGAAGAGGTTGGCTTACGCGGTGCAAAAACAGTCGTCGAGTCAGTAAAGCCGGAAATCGCCGTTGCCATCGACGCGACGACGGCGGCCGACGTTGCCGCAAGCACTGATAAGACTTGTGTTTGCCGCGTTGGTCACGGTCCGGTGGTTTCTTTTGCCGACGGAGCTACGTTGTACGATCAGGAATTGTACCGCTTCATTCGTACTCTTGCCGAAGACAACACGATATTAACACAGACCAAAAACCGTATCGCGGGTGGCAACAACGCCGCCGCTCTTCAGCGTGGTTATGTCGGGGCACAAACGGCAGCGATTTCCTTGCCTTGTCGCTATATTCACTCACCGTCGTGTATGGGGTTGATGAGCGATATTGAGGCGATGGAGAAATTACTGTTTTTGCTGGCTGAGGAACTGGCGGTATGATACGTCGAGCAACGAAACAAGACTTTGTTCGCAAGATCGTCTCAGAAAGCGAACTTCGGGTATGTGCTCTTAAACAAGCATACGGACTGGACGTCTCCTTTGTTCAGTTTTTCGCCGATGATCGAGGCTCGATCGCCGCGCTGATGGACGGATTTCTGTCGTTTTATTGTGTCGGCGAGCTTACCGATGAATGGTGCGCATTCCTGCTGATGCACTCAGACATTCATATACTACACACCGATGCTATGACGGCTACAGCTTTTGCGCGAAAAAATGGATTTCCACTCACTTATGGCTCCGTTTACAAACTTGAAAGACTGTCAAGTGGAGCACCTTTACCATTTAATTATGCCGAATTGGTGCCATATCGTGAGATTTATGCGCTGCTCGCCGCTTTCTTTGACCGCATTTCAGCGTTCGAGCCATGGTACGTGGACATTTCGCACCGTATTCGGCACGATTGCTGCCATATTGCGACTGAATACGCGAATGATCGTATAATCAGTATTGCGATGACGGTCGCAGAAACAGAGGAAATCGCTTTGATCGGTGGGGTAGCGACCGTACAAGAGTACCGAGGAAAAGGTGCGGCATCGCGCTGTATCGGTCAGTTGATCTCTAATCTGTCCCAAAGCACGATTTTTATTGCGCCGGACAATGATCGCGCCGCGCAATTATATAAAACGCTCGGATTTACCCGTTGTGGAACATGGGCAGAGGTGTCACTCCTATAACGCTGGAGGTTTAACGAATGGATTTGACTTTTTTTAATATTGATAAGAGACTGGCGGAGTTGTCAGATGAGGCGGAGGCTCGCGCGAAGGACGCATTTGCTCGCATCGAAGCGATAGCAGAATATAACCAGCAGAAGGTCCTATCGGCGTATATTCGTCATAAAGTCAGCGAGGGCCATTTTGTCCCGACCACCGGCTACGGTTACGGTGATCGCGGACGTGATGCGTTGGATGAGATTCTTGCGGATATTATGGGAGCAGAGGATGCTCTGATCCGACACAGCATCGTTTCCGGAACACACGCGATCACGATCGCTCTGTTTGCAATGCTGCGACCGGGTGACACGTTGCTTGCCGCGACCGGCGCGCCATACGACACGCTTGAGCAGGTCATCGGGCACAAAACAGCGTCTGCCGGCTCACTTGCAGAGTACGGCGTCGAATACCGTCAGGTGGAACTGGACAAAAATGAACGCCCCGACTTACCGGCTATACAACAGGCTTTACGTGCCGATCGTTCCATTCGGGTCGTACATATACAGCGCTCTCGCGGATATAGTACGAGGCCAAGCTTAACAATCGAATGGATCAAGAAAATTATCGACGCTGTTCACGAAGTACGCAACGACGTGACGGTGTTTGTTGATAATTGCTATGGTGAGTTTGCAGAACGGCTGGAGCCGTGTCAAGTCGGTGCGGATCTCATCGCAGGATCTCTTATTAAAAATCTCGGCGGCGGCATCGCTGAAAACGGTGGATATCTCTGCGGTACCAAAACGTGTATCGAACAGTGTGCTTTCCGTATGACGACACCCGGACTCGGCCGCGAGGTCGGCGCATCTTTGGGACACAACCGATCTCTGTTTATGGGACTGTTCCAAGCACCGCACGTGGTAGGGGAGGCAATGAAGACAGCCGTATATGCTGCATCGCTCTTTGAACTTCTTGGATACCGTGTTTCTCCGTCTATTGACGAAGTGCGCGCCGATATTATTCAAACGATATTTCTTAATAACTCGGATAACCTGATTGCGTTCTGTCAAGGGATGCAGAAAGGTGCACCCGTGGATTCGTTCGTGGTGCCCGAGCCGTGGGATATGCCCGGATATACCAGCCGGGTAATTATGGCAGCGGGCGCATTCACGATGGGTGCGTCGATCGAACTCTCGGCTGATGCACCGCTGCGTGAGCCATACGCTGCCTATATGCAAGGCGGACTGAACTACGCCAGCGGTAAGATTGGGGTATTGCTCGCTGCACAATCGATGCTTGAACGTGGCTATATCTCTGAATGACAAGAAAAAATAGGGAACATATCAAAAAAACAACTCCTCAATAAATTGACATAACTATACTAAATTAATATTTAGTATAGTTTAGGGCAGAGACTTATAGAAAAAATCTACTAGAAAGGCGCTGGTTTGATTGAATAAGGCTTATTTAGCCGAGTGCCCTCCCGTTCTGCGGGATTATCTCGGTTATATGGAAACGATCAAAGGTCGTTCTGAAAACACTGTGAATGGTTACTTTGTCGATCTGCGCACTTTCTTTCGTTTTCTTTTAATCCAACGCTCGGTTGTTCAGGAATCGCCGGATGTTCAGCCGGATATTCGTTTAGTCGATTTAGAATTACTTCGTACTGTTACACTCAACGATCTCTTTGAGTTTATGAATTATACTAAAAGTGATCGCGGAAACACCAATGTCACACGCGCGCGCAAGGTTTCCTCCTTAAGGCGGTTCTTCTATTACCTATCCGATGTCACGCATCAAATTGACGATAATCCGGCGAAGAACCTCAGCTTACCGAAGCTTCCTTCACGTATGCCGCAATATCTTACTCTGGATCAATCGTTGGAATTGCTTTCGTTGGCAAATACTGGTAAATACGCCGAGCGTGACTATTGCATATTGACGTTATTACTTAACTGCGGACTTCGTCGCGCCGAGCTGGCAGGCTTAAATTTGTCGGACATTCGCAGTGATAATAGCTTACGTGTAATCGGTAAAGGTAATAAAGAGCGTACAGTCTTCTTAAACGAAGCGTGCCAAAAGGCACTTGCCGCGTATTTACCAAAGCGCCCAATCGAAGGCACCAAGGATAAAAAAGCGCTGTTTTACGGACACACGAAGGATCGAATCAGCCTGCAAGGTGTTCATTATATTGTGAAAGGCTATCTCAAGCAGGTCAGCGGCGCTGAGGAATATTCCGCGCATAAGCTTCGACACACTGCGGCAACGCTGATGTATCAGCAAGGCGGCGTGGATGTACTGGTGCTCAAGGAGATTCTCGGGCACAAAAACCTCGGCACGACCGAGATCTACACCCATACATCAACCGAACAGCTTAAAAAAGCTGCCGCCTCTTCACCACTCGCGAATGTACAGAATAAAACGCAAAAAGATGACTAAATGGGATTAGTCGGCAATAGGCAAAAGAAGAATTATGAGACAACATAAGAATAGTGGTGTGTGGAAAAATTCCACACACCACTATTACTATCAACACATAATTTTGTCGGTTCATTTTCAACTTATACCGTAAATGGCATCGGCAAGTTCTCGAAAGATTTCGGTCGCCTTAGCGCCGGTCGACGCAGCATTCTCTACTAATACACATACAATGTATTCGGGTGATTCTGCGGGAAAATATCCAACGAACCAGCTCTGCGTAACCGGGGTTTCGTCAACGATCTGACCCGTTTCTGCCGTGCCTGTTTTACCGGCGGCACTGCAGGTATCAGGCTGAGCCGATGTACCTGTTCCGGAAATTACTGCTTGCGCCATCATATCACGCAAAAGGGCGGCGCTTTCGGATGAAATCACCCTCTCGCCTCTCCCCTCTTCACCTTCAAAAAACTTTTGATTCTCATCAACTGTTCCGCGGATCAAGAGAGCCGACGGCATAACTCCATCATTTGCTATTGAAGCGATTATTTGAGCAAAATGCAGCGGAGTTGCCATTAAATATCCTTGCCCGAACGAGAAATTCGCCAGTGCTGCATCGCTCGATAATAGCAAGTTTTTATTCGGCAACAACGCTGACGGAGCGGTGATCGTTTCAGCGAGGTCGATCGATTCTTCAAGTCCGAACTTTTGTACCATAGACCATAGCGCATCCACGCCGACGGCTTGCGCCAACTGAATATAATACAAATTGCAGGATTGCGCAAATGCATCACCCATAGACAATCTGCCGTGACCAAGCCGATTATGGCAATGAAATCGTGTGCCCTCGACCTCCAGATATCCATCACAAGAATATTCCTGAGTGAAAGAAACACCTGCTTCCAACGCTGCCGCAGTTGTAATGATTTTGAAGACAGAGCCGCAGTCATACAACGATAACGCACGATTGAGCAAGGCACCGTTGTCCGATTGAATGCTCTCAGCAACCGAGTTCGGCTGAAAGGTAGGAAAACTGGCGATGGACAAAATTTCGCCGCTGTTCGGTTGCATAACAATGACTGCGCCTTTTTCAAGATATTGCGCCGCAATGTTTTCGGTCATCGTCTGAATTTCCTTATCCAGAGTTAACACAACCCCGCCGACCGAATTGGATGTAGTGTCGATCGACTGCGGTGCAACGCCAACGAGCAGATTTCCTTTACCGTCAACATCAAACGAAGCCTTGGCGACACCACCATATTGTTTTAACAGCTCATCAAAGGCTGCTTCGACGCCGGTGACTCCTTGTTCTCCACCGGAGTCAAGATAACCGATCACGTGCGGAGCCAACAAACGCTCCGAATAACGCACAGGCACCCAGAAAAGTCGCATTCCGTCCGCAAAACCGATCGGTTTTGTCAAGCGCACCATTGCCGGCACGCCGATAGAGAATTGATCTCGTAATGCGTTAAATTGCTGTTGGGTCGTCGCCGCGTAAACATGTGTCAGCAGAGTTTCTGAGGGCACCAGCGCGGCACGGTATTCTCGCGTTTCATTTACCAGCGGCAATAAATCTCTGTCATAGATCGTTCCACGGGTTGTCGCAACAGACACTGTCCAGCTGTTCTGTGAGGATGCTACATCCGCCGGTCGCGCACGAACAATATAATACAGCCGCACCCCCAGACATACCAGTAACACCGCAACGAGCGAAAACACAACCCAAAGCTTCTTACGCATATACACCCCGACCTTTCGGTCATAGGCTGTCCGCCCGCAGGAAAAATATGCATTATTCCGTTTTTTTGAATCGAAGCAGCGTACCCTTTGGCAAAGACCGATCACTGGGGATCCACACTGTCATCGTAGGATGCGGAGCAGATGAAATCGGCAAACGCTCCTCGTTTTCCATATGCTCAACTGTAAAGGGAAACGGCTTTTCATCCGGCGCTAGGACATCTAAGCAATCCCCTGTAAAAAAACGATTGCGCTGACTGAGTTTCAACCAGCCGTCCTGCCACTCCTCCACCACAGCAGCAACCTCATAAGACCGTATATAGCCACCCGCTTTCAAATATTGCGAGGGTTTGTCATAGTAGAAACCCGTTCCATACGGACGGTGACTGATCTTATTAAGTTCCTCTACGATCCATTCGTCCGGCTTATAATCCGACGAGAAACCGGAATTCACATACCCATCGACCGCTTGGCGGTATGCATTGGCTGTGACGGCTGTGTAATAGGCAGACTTTGCGCGGCCCTCGATCTTAAGGGATGCTACGCCTGACTGCGCCAGATCGGCAATGTGCTCGATCATATTCATATCATTCGCATTGAATAAATAGGAACCGTCCTCATCCTCAAGCAGCGTCATCGGCTGCTCGGAGCGCGTTTCCTCGATCACACTGTATTTCCAGCGGCACGGTTGAGCGCATTCGCCGTGGTTGGCATCGCGTCCCGTGAGATAGTTGGAGATGACGCAGCGGCCCGAAAAGGACATACAGATCGCACCATGTACAAACGCCTCCAATTCCAGATCCTTCGGCGTGTTAGCGCGGATCTCACGGATCTCTTCCATCGACAGTTCGCGTGCCAGAACAACGCGACTTGCGCCTAAATGATGCAGGAATGTCGCCGCAGCATGGTTGACGACACCAAATTGCGTCGAGATATGAAGTGCGCAGTGCGGAGCGTACTTTTTGGCAACCTCCATCACCCCGAGATCGCTGATGATCAACGCATCGACGCCAATGCTGTCCAAATAAGTAAAATACTCGGGCAACTCCGTCAGATCCTTGTTTCTCGGTAATATATTGCAGGTAATATACAATTTCTTACCCCGTGCGTGCGTCCTATGAACAGCGTCTGCCAGCTCTTCTCGGGTGAAATTGGCACTGGCCGCGCGCATACCGAATTTTTCTCCTGCGAGATATACCGCATCCGCGCCAAAGCGCAGAGCCGCATCCAACCGCTCCATATCGCCGGCGGGTGCCAGTACCTCGGGTATTAAATGACTGTTCATAGTAAACCTCCAATAGAAAAAGCCGGAGTAAAACTCCGGTCTTTTTCTTATCCATACATACCGATCTTGTATTTGCGGCAGATCGCCACGTGCTGAGAAAAAGTGTTCGAAAAATACGTTATTCCGGTGGTATAATCCGTAGCAAAAAAATAGCATTTTTCATACTTTGGGTCACTGGACGGATTAAGCGCCGACTGAATCGCCAGCAGACCGGGGTTGTTGATCGCACCGACCGGCAACCCCTCACGTATATACGTGTTGTAGGCGCTGGTTGTGACCTGTAAGCCGGACAAGCTCGGTAGGATTGCGTTGACATAATCCCGCGTTGAGCAACACTCTAATTTCGGATAGCCGGAGTTCGGTTGTAACCGATTGGTCAACACGCGAGAGACAGCAACCATATCTTCAGGCAAGCCGGCCTCGCCCTGAACGATGGAGGCGAATGTTATTGCTTCATCGATCGTCCAACCCTTATCGGCAATCTGTTGACGGAGCGCAGGTGTCAGCTTATTGTTAAAATTACTCAGCATCCGCTCAACGACCATCTCGCCCGTACTGCCGACATAAAAATTGTATGTATCAGGGAACAGATAGCCTTCCAGCCGATAGATACGCCCTGTATACTCTTCCCCATCGGCAGCAGTGGGAATCGCTTTGACAAAATCATAGTCAAATTCCCCATTGACGACCGCGTTGTAAAAGTCCTCTTCTTCACAGACGCCATTTTCCCTGAGCAGTCCTGCGATCTCCTCAACAGTATAACCCTCAGGAATGGTCACGTTAACATTTTCTCTTGGAGTCGATGTCTGAAGCTCCTCCACGATGCCGGCGTAGCCCATATCCGAGGATAGCATAAACGTGCCGACTTGCCATAGCCCGTCTGCCTTCGTCAGTTTCGCATAGACGCGGAACAGGAAAGCGTTGTTGATCAGCCCTTTTTCTTCAAGAAGTTCAGCGATCTGCCGTGTGTACGCGCCACCGGGTATCTCAACGTCGACGACCACCTCGGAGCCGCCAAGGCCGCTTGCGTCCATAAAGTATACAATGCCACCGCACGCTACCAGTACGGAAACCAGCACGATAAACAGTATGTACATTAGCCGCCCGAACTTTTTGTTCTTCTTGCGCGGCTTCTTTTCCTCCGGCTGCTTCTGTTCGATCGGCGGCTTTGCAACAACAGACTTTTCGGGATTGACAGGGGTTTCATCAGTGCCTTCCGGCACATCCGCGATCAAATCATCTACATTGAGTTCAAGAGAGAATTCCTTGACCTGTTCTTCCCGCTTTTTTCGCGCATCTGCGGCAAGAAGATCGGTCTGCACGCCGCTTTGCGTTTGCTCGTTCACGATAAAATCTGTATTCTTTCGATCTTCAATATCCTGTAGGATCTCATTGATCCGGTTATCCTTTTCCATATTTCCGCCTCCTTTCAGAAAACCTGACAGTACGACGCAGATAATTCTCCGTCACCAATAATTCTACCGGACGATCATAACGCCCGTGAGGTAAACTGCGTTGCACGCAGTTACTGTAGCAAACACCGATGATATTCCCTTCAAAGCGGGACAAAAAGCGGTCATAATACCCTTTGCCGTATCCCAATCGATAACCGGACCAATCGTAACTGAACGCAGGAACGATGCAGAGCCCACGGGAAAAATCGGTCATCCGTTCGGTCTTATCTGGAATCGGCTCTAAAACGCCAAACGATCCCGATTCCAGATCGTCGAGTGAACGGATATAGTAGAAATCCATACTTCTCGTTCCGCTCACACAACGCGGCACAGCGACCTTTTTTCCGTCCAAAAGTGCCTGCTCAATGATCGCGTGGGTGTCGACCTCGATCGGTGTCGACACGTAGACTAGTAGCGTGTCATTTTTTTCGTATTGCCAAAGACGGCGCACCTGCTGCGAGATCGCCTCATCATAGGCGTTTTTTTCGTCTGCGGTCATCGAAGTGCGGATGTTGCGATATTTTTCCCGTAGAGCCGCTTTGACCGGTCGAATGTCATTCAACGGCATTGGATCGCACCTCGGATCTCTTCTGATTTTTCTTTCGATGCGAGACGCGACACCAGTTCTAAACCAAAATCCTGTGCGACGCCCGCACCTTTCGCGGTGAGAATGTTGCCATCCCATACGATTGACTCATCCGCCACGATAGCGCCAAGCAGGTCTTCTTCAAAGCCGGGATAACAAACCGCTTTGCGTCCGTTGAGATAGCCGGCGTGACCCAAAATTGACGGAGCGGCGCAAATTGCCGCGACCATCAAATTGTTTTCCATTGCATACGCGACTGCGCATTGAACATCATCGGATCTTTCAAGATTCAGTGTGCCTGGCATCCCACCGGGCAGGATCACCGCTGTCATATCCTGAAACGCTATCTCCGACGGCGTACAGTCCGCTTTGATAACGATACCGTGCGCACCGCAAACATCCTTTTTGCCGATTCCAACCGTGCAGACGGGGATCTCGGCACGGCGCAGCATATCCAACGGAGTTATTGCTTCCGTTTCTTCAAAGCCGTCTGCCAAAAAAAGATACACCATACAAGATCCCCCCAAAATTCAGTCACCGACAAGGCCGGTAAATCCATCATATTTTTCCATCAATGCCGAAAGCGGCGTGTCGCCTATCGGCAGCCATAGGCAAAAGGTATTATCCTCCCGCGATCTATTCTCCGAGAGGGATTCGATCACATGGTCATGAAGCACAAGAGCGGCACTCTCATCGCCGCCGAGCATTCTCGCACCGTGCGCAACGGCGTCGGTAACAAAAAATCGCGTAACATCCTCGTTCGTATTCCAGATAATCGTGTTCTGCGAAAGGCGTTCAATTATAGCGGTACGCCTTATTAAATACTCGCTGACCGTTTGATACACCGACGGCTCACTCTCTGCTCGATAGTGATCAGCGCCAAAGATCCCCGCCCGATAGCCGAGCCGCTGATAGGCTGCAGTCAGTTTCTCGTCAGCAGGATGCAAATAGATCGCATATTCCCCCATCGCCGCAACAGCTTGTGCTGCAGCTAACATCAATTCTCGATAATATCCACGCCCGCGATATAACGGGTGAGTGCAGCCGGCATAAAGATAGCGTACTGGGTACGATTTCTCTTGAAAACGTGCCACGGCAGGTAAAAGAAACAGCATCGTGACTGCCTTTTCGTCGATCTCACCGACCATTGTAACCGCATCCTGCGGCAAATGAGCAAAAAAACCGTCAATGAAATTGACGGGATCACTCGGAAACGCCGACCGCCAAAGCTCTGTGAGTTGTTCGGCACGGTTGCCTTTGATACAACGAATAATCAAGTCGGACATCGTTCATCATTTCCTTAATCGCGGATTCATTTATAGATTGCACCGCGGATGTGTCAATATACGCTCGACCGGGCAGCCTCGATCACTCCTTGTTCGGGCACAGAGAGGCGTAATGCTCGCGCACTTCCTTAGCTTTACCGCAGGTCATCTTGCCCTCGGGACAAGCCCCGACCACGCATTTCGGCCCCGCTTTACGAAAGAGGTGCGGTGCCGCTTTGACACAAAGCTTGTACATCTCCTCAGCGAGTTCGCGGATCTCCCACTGCGCGCGATTACAGCAGCGGTGGTGGAAGAAATTCATCAGCGAACGCGCGTTCATCGTCATAATCAGCTTGGTTGCACAGGCGTTGGGCAGAACAAAGCGCGCATCTTCGATCGCCTTCTTCTCCGCGGCTCGATTAGCATCTTTTTCGTCCATTCCGTTGTCCAGCATTTCCGTGAGGTGCTTGTCCTTCAAAATGGCGGTCAGACGGTCATAATGCGCCTGATCCTCCTCCATCGCCTTACGGTATTCCTCAGCCGCCTCAGGAATCGCCTCAATTTCGGGCGGCAGAACATAATCAAACATCTTCTCACGGACATAACGCTGGCTCTGCACACTGTACGATGCCATACGGTGGCGGGTCAGTTGCGCAAGCAGCGAGCGCGAAACGCCCTCAACACCGAAGGTGAAGGATGCATGCTCAATCGGGCTCTCGTGCCCGATCTCGGACAGCATATCCACGAACGCAGCGGACTTCTCCTCTGTCAGGCCATCCATCAGCGTGTCAATAGTCGCAGCAGAATAGCACAATTTTGCCGAAGACGCAACCACCTTCTCCGGAATTGGTGTATGGGTGATCAATGTAACTTTCATCGTAACACTCCCTTTTCCCTCGAATTATACCAAATTTACGTTCGTATTTCAACCCTTAAACGATTCCTATTTACAACTTTTTTGATTATTCGCACGAAAATTACTTGCAATTTCGAAAAATAATGTTATAATATTGAATAACGCTGTGATCGAGAGAGTACGCATCGGATCAGCATCCCAGAGAGAGGCGCCTTGGTTGAAAGCGCCTTATGCCCCGTCGATGCCGAAGTTCACTCGTGAGCGGCCACGCTCAACAAACGCTCTGTTTCAGTAGGTGTGGACGGTAGATCCCGTTATCGATCACAAAAGTGTTTGCTTTTGCAAAAATTCAGGGTGGTACCGCGGAGATGTTGTCTTCGTCCCTTGTGGGATGAGGGCTTTTTTTATTTTCTGCAAAATCATAACCTTACGGAAGGATGATAAGAATGAAAGCACAACTCGAGGCTCTGCGCGCACAAGCGATGGAAGAGCTCAAAACACTGGAGTCTCCGAAAGAATTAGAGGATTTCCGTGTACGCTATATGGGTAAAAAAGGCTCAGTGACAGGTCTTCTGCGCGGTATGGGCGCACTTCCTGCTGATGAGCGTCCCGTGATGGGTCAGCTGGTCAATCAGCTGCGCCAGGAGTTGGAGGACGCCGTCACGGAGAAAAACCGGGCGATGCAGGCAAAATTGCAAAAAGAACAGCTCAAGAAAGAAACGTTGGATGTCACAATGCCGGGCAAAAAGGTCGCAAGCGGCGGTCTACATCCCCTCAATGTCGTGCTGGATGATATCATCGACATCTTTCAGTCAATGGGGTTCGATGTCATCGATGGTCCTGAGGTCGAGACGGATTATTACTGCTTCCAGGCACTCAACGTGCCGGAGGATCATCCTGCGCGCGATATGCAGGACACCTTCTATCTGACCGATAACCTGCTGCTCCGCACCCAGACCTCTGCCGCGCAGGCGCGCACGATGGAAGCAACTAAACCTCCCATCCGCGTCATCTGTCCCGGTCGTGTATACCGTGCCGATGAAGTCGACGCGACCCACTCCCCCGTGTTCCACCAGATTGAAGGGCTGGTCATCGACAAAGGCGTGACGATGTGTGATCTTAAGGGTGTTCTCGAACAGTTCGCACACGAGATCTATGGCGAGGACACGCAGATTCGTTTCCGTCCCTCTTTCTTCCCCTTCACCGAGCCGAGCGTCGAGGTCGACGTCACCTGCTCGGCGTGCGGTGGCAAAGGTTGTCGCGTATGCAAGGGCGCCGGCTGGATCGAGATCCTCGGCGCAGGTATGGTGCATCCTCGCGTGCTCAAGATGGGCGGTATCGATCCCGAGGAGTATTCGGGCTTTGCGTTCGGTATCGGTCTTGACCGTCTGACCACCACCCGCTATAAAATCAGCGATATTCGTCTGCTGTTCGAGAACGATCTACGCTTCCTCGAGCAGTTCGACCGATAAGGAGGGCTAACGCTATGAATATTTCGTTGAGCTGGCTCAAGCAGTATGTTGACATCGATATTCCCATTGGGGAACTCTGCGAGAAAATGATTCGCAGTGGCTTCGAGGTCGAGAGCATCGAAAATCTGTCCGAAACGATGAAAAACGTTGTCGTTGCTAAGGTTGTATCAATGGAAAAGCACCCCGATTCCGATCATCTGTGGATTTGCCAAGTGGATATCGGTGCGAACGAACCTATTCAGATCATCACGGGTGCACAAAACGTCTTCGTCGGTGCGACCGTGCCCGCTGCCTTGCACAATTCCTATCTCCCCGACGGCACCCATATCACCAAAGGCAAGCTGCGCGGACTGCCGTCGAACGGTATGCTCTGCTCGGGCGAAGAACTCGCGCTTAAGGCGGGTGATTTCCCCGGCTGTGACGTGTACGGCATTATGATTATGGAAGATTCCTATGTTGCCGGCACGGATATGCGTGAGGTCCTGCATCTGAATGACTACATCATCGACTTTAAGATCACCGCTAACCGCCCCGACTGCAACTGCGTGTTGGGTGTAGCACGTGAGGCGGCGGTCGCTCTCGGCAAGGAGTTTCGTGAGCCTGTCCCCACGTTCAAAGCAAACAGCGAGAGCGTTCACGACTATATCAAGGTTCGCGTGGATGACTATGAGCTTTGCCCGCGCTATATGGGGCGCATCGTCAAAAACCTGCGTATCAAAGAATCTCCCGACTGGATGAAGCAGTGTCTTAAGGCGGCTGGTATGCGCCCAATCAACAATATCGTTGATATCACAAACTATGTGCTGCTTGAAACAGGACATCCGATGCACGCATTCGATCTGCGTGACATCCAAGGCAAGGAGATCATTGTCCGCCGCGCGAAAAACGGCGAAACAATCACCACGTTGGATGACAAGGCACATACCTTAACAGACGAAATGCTGGTCATCGCCGACGCGGAGGGTCCCTCCTGCATCGCCGGTATTATGGGCGGTCTTAACAGCGAGATCAAGGACGATACCAAGGATCTGTTCTTCGAGTGCGCAAAGTTCCGCCGTGATAATGTCCGCCGCACTGCCCGCGCGCTCGGTATGCGCACCGAGGCGAGTGCACGCTATGAGCGCGGCGTGGACATCATCGGCGTAGAATACGCGATGAATCGCGCTTTGCAGCTCATCGAAGAACTGGATGCAGGTGACATCGTTGACGGCGTCATCGATCTCAACGACGGTCTCCCCGCTCCTCGCGTTCTGACCGTCCCCGCCAAACGGGTAAACGATCTGCTCGGCATCGAGGTGCCTTATGACACCATCGTGAAGATCCTTAATCTACTGAACATCGACACGACCATCGAGGACGGTGTACTGACCTGCCATATCCCCTCGCATCGCGACGATATCGAGGGTGCGGCAGATCTGTCCGAAGAAGTGATGCGCATCTATGGCTGTGAACACATTGTATCCACTCCGATGCGCGGTGACATCATCCGCGGCAAAAAACTTCCTGAGCGCATCAAGACCGACCGTGTCAAAAGAACGCTCATCGCCCGCGAGATGCGCGAAATTTCGACCTACTCCTTCATCAGCAGTAAAGCGGTCGACAGCCTTCGCCTTGCCGCGGACGACACCCGCCGTCAGGCGGTCACGCTGCTCAACCCTCTCGGCGAGGAATATTCCACGATGCGCACCCAGCTCATCACCAGCATGCTGACGGTCCTGCAGACCAACTACAACCGTAAGATTCCTGCGGTACGTTTCTTTGAGACGAGTAAGCGGTTTGTTCCGCAGGCTCTCCCACTGAACGAACAGCCGTTGGAGATTCCCACGCTGTCACTGGGCGTGTACGGCGCAGACGAGGATTTCTTCTCACTCAAAGGCATCCTTGAGAGCCTGTTTGACACGTTTGGTTTTGTCGCGGAATACACGGCTTCAAGCGAGCCGTATCTGCATCCCGGTCGTCAGGCGATGGCTAGCATCGGCGGGCAAAAACTCGCGGTATTCGGTGAGGTTCACCCCGATGTGGCAACTGATTACGGTATCGACACCCGCGCGTACGTCGCAGAGGTCGACCTGCAAACATTGTTCTCGATCGAGACGCCCCGCGTCATCTACAAGGCGCTCCCCCGCTTCCCTGCCGTCGAGCGTGACCTTGCACTGCTGTGTAATATTACGATGCCTGTCGCTGAGATCGAGAAGATCATTCGCAAGGCGGGCGGCAAGATTCTTGACAGTGTCGCACTGTTCGATGTCTATCAAGGCGCGCAGATCGAAGCTGGCAAAAAGAGCGTGGCTTACAGCCTTAAGTTCCGCTCCCCCGATCGCACCCTGTCCGACGAGGACATTGACCCCGTTTTGAGCAAGATTTTTGAAAAATTGCAGGAAAATAACTGCATTCTTCGTTCTTAACTCTTGTAAAATTCATTTTTATGCGTTATAATAAACAAAGAAGTTGATTATTCTAACACAGATGGAGGCGAATGCTATGCTGGACAGAACGATGACGTTTTCCCTCGGCGACGATAAAGAGCAGGCGATGAAGGTCATTCTGACGACCGTCTATGATGCTCTGCGCGAAAAGGGCTATAATCCGATCAACCAGTTGGTCGGCTATCTGCTCTCAGAGGATCCAACATACATCACGACCCATAACAACGCCCGTGCGCTGATCCGTCGCCTTGACCGCGACGAGCTGATGCGCGCACTGGTGAGTTCGTATCTTAATAACTGAGGAGGCCCGAGAATGGCTGAAGCAAAAAAAGACGCGACCCCTTTCCTGATGTATAAAGGTCGCCCGCTGGTGCGTTCCGGCAACACGCTGTATTACGGCAGTATGGCCGAGGACTACGTCATTATGATGCAGATCCTCTCGACCAAGGATGCCAATGATATGACGATGGCGGAAAAGATTCAGATTCAGCTGATGGCGACCGATCCCGACATTCGTATGAAGGATCGCATTATCAAAAAGAGCGAAAAAGTCGGTCTGTACAACGCTATGGACATCGGCAGCATCTGGCTCGAACGCGCGCTAAACAAATAAGCTTTAAGGTCCTCGGCAGTTATGCCGAGGACCTTTCACATGGCAAATTCATAAATTACTAACAATATTTCCTGATAATAAGGTATACTAAAATTGTTAGTGAGGTGAGAACAATGGATGATAAAAACGATCCGCAATATCAAAAACGTCGCAAAATTTTTGCCATCATCTCTGTTATCGCATTTGCTGCGGTGATTGTTCTACTCTCATGGCTATTCGTCGAAGTGTTCGCTCCGTATATGAAATCATCCGAGGAATTTCGCGCGTTCCTTGAAGCCTACGGATGGCGCGGGCGGTTGATCTTATTCGGTCTACAATGTGTGCAGGTCATCATTGCGCTCATCCCCGGCGAGGTGATCGAGCTTGGCGCAGGCTATGCCTACGGTGCCTTTGAAGGCACGATCATCTGTATGGCGGGCGTTGCTCTGTCATCCGCTCTTATCTTCTGGATGACGAAAAAATTCGGTACGCCGCTCGTTGAGTTGTTTATTTCTCGCGAGAAGATCAATGAGCTTCGCTTTATTAACAGCGAGAAGAAGCTTAAACGACTGATTTTCCTGCTGTTTTTCATCCCCGGAACGCCGAAGGATGTTCTCACTTACTTTGTGGGGCTAACCAATATTCGTCTATCGCAGTTTTTAATCATTTCGATTGTCGCACGTGTCCCTTCACTACTCTCCTCCACTCTTTGCGGAGGATTTTTGGGAAAAGAACGCTATATCTCCGCGTTTATCATCTACGCGATCACCGCTGCGGTCAGCATCACGGGGTATCTGATATATAACAAATTCATTTCAAAGAAGCAACACACGCAAAGCCAATAGCTGTAACGCTGTTGGCTTTTTCTATTCACCCACTGAGCGGACAACTCATACACTGGTTAATGATGAAATCATTTTGAAAGGAGCCGGTGTTATGAACAAGCAAAGATCGATGTTCCCCAGCGATCCGGTCGTCGGTATGGCCTATGTGCCGTGGCAACAACTGGAAGAAGTCTATGATCCGGAAGTCGCTCTTCAGCGAGGAACCATTTTCCCCGAACTGTTTAAGCCTTTTACGGCAGGAGGTCGATGCTGCCGTGGTTAATTGCAATGAATTGCGCGAACGCATTCGTGCATACCAGTTCGCGCTCTACGATCTCGAACTCTTTATGGATTCGCATCCGAACGACAGCCAAGCACAACAACTGCGCGCCATCTACCGCGAAAAACTGCGCAAGCTCATTGACGCCTATGAGCAACACTACGGCACACTGGTGATGACAAAAGCGGATGTCGAAGGCTCTTGGAACGAATGGATCTGCGATCCGTGGCCGTGGGATAATCAGAAAGGAGTGCGGTAAGTATGTGGCAATATGAAAAAAAGCTTCAGTACCCTGTCAACATCAAGAACACGAACCCCGCAATGGCGCGGTTGATCATCAGTCAGTACGGAGGTCCTGACGGTGAGATCGGCGCTTCTCTTCGTTATCTCAGCCAGCGCTATGCGATGCCCTATCCCGAGCTCAAAGCAATCTTGACGGACATCGGCACGGAAGAACTTGCCCACCTGGAAATGGTCTCAGCAATTGTCTATCAGCTGACTAAAAATATGACTGAGGACGAGATCAAGCGCAGCGGTATCGCCCCCTATTTTGTCGACCACACCGCGGGTGTGTATCCCGTCGCCGCATCGGGCCAGACGTATGATACCGCTATGTTCCAGTCCAAGGGCGATCCCATCACCGATCTGCACGAGGATCTTGCCGCCGAGCAAAAAGCTCGCACGACCTATGACAACCTCATTCGTCTGGTCGACGATCCGGATGTGCTGGAGCCCTTAAAGTTCCTACGCCAGCGTGAAATTGCCCACTATCAGCGCTTTGGCGAGGGCCTTCGTATCCTCACCGACCGCCTCAACAGCAAGAATTTTTATGCCTTTAATCCCAGCTTCGACAAAGGTTGCATGAAATAAGGACACTGAAAAAAGGGCTCACTTTACGCTGTTTCTCATAGGGATTTTTTAGCGTAATGCGGTGTCGTGGAGTAGGACGGACAGTTTCGGCTGTCCGTCCTTTCCTTTTATCCCGCTTGCTCTACGGGTTGCATGGTCAGGTTGCCGATATATCGGAAATAAATATCAATTTGTTGCTCGGCGGATTTTGACCATTTATCGCTACGTTCGTGGATTACCACTTTGGCAATAAAGGTTCGAAGCACTTCGGGTGTCAACTCTTGTAGGTCGGTGTACTTATAAGCGATATCCACGAATTTGTCTACATTAGTGGCTGTTGCTTTCAGTTCTTGTATCTCTGCTTGGAGCTTCGGAATCTGCTCTTGGATATCACGCTGTTCTGCGTTGTATCCGTCAGAGAGCATACGGAATTGTTCATTGGTCACCTTGCCGAGTACATTGTCTTCATACAGTCTTTTGAATAAGGCATTGAGTTCCGTGTTACGCCTTTCCATTCTACTAAGTTCATTTGTCTTTGCTATAAGCTCTCTCTTGTTTTCGGAGGAGCTTTTTTTGTTTATAAACTCAACAAATTCGTGTGTTTTGGCACGGGCATAATAGGTTACCTTTCGGATTTCTTCAAGGATGATTTCATCCAATACCTTTTCTCTGATACTGTGAGGAGTGCATTGTTCCTCTCCCATATGCTTACGATATCGGCTACAGATAATTCAGGTTTTATCGTAGTTCCTCTGACAAAGTATAACTTAGAACCGCAGTCGGCACAGCAGAGGATACCACTGTATTTATTTACATCACCCATACTGGTTCTTCTGCGTTTGCCGGCGCGAACCTTACGAACAAGTTCCCAAGTGGTTTGGTCTATGATTGCTTCGTGAGTATTTTCGAACTGTAACCATTCACTTTCGGGACGGTCAATTTTGCGTTTGTCCTTATACGAAGCAACCGTTGTTTTACAGTTGACCGTATGTCCGAGGTAGACTTCGTTATCGAGGATTCCGGCGACTGTTCGGTCATTCCAACCGTAGATATCTTCGGTATCTGTGATACAACCATAAATACCGCTTTGCCTGTAACGATAAACGGTCGGCTTGAGAATTTTCTTCTCACGGAGGATATTTGCTATTACCCTTGGGCCATTGCCAAGTGCACACAATTCAAATATCATTTTGACTACGGGTGCGGTTACTTCATCTATAAGGAGATGACCTTTGATGTCGGGATCTTTTTTGTAACCGTAAGGTATCTGTGTGCTGACACGTTCGCCACGCTCAGCTTTCGCTTTAACAACTGCACGAATTTTTTTGCTTGTATCTCTTGCAAACCATTCGTTGAACAAGTTCTTAAAGGGAGCGAGTTCGTTACCTTCACTATACAGCGAATCGTAATTATCGTTGATTGCAATGTACCGTACATTCCATCGTGGGAACAGTATCTCGGTGTAATTACCAACCTCGATATAGTTTCTGCCGAGTCGGGATAAGTCTTTGGTTATCAATGTTTTGACCTTGCCTTTTTCCATTAGTTCGAGCAGTCGTTGAAAATCGGGGCGGTTAAAACTTACGCCTGAATATCCGTCATCCACAAAAACTTGGATGTTGGTAAAGCCATTTTCCTCTGCGTACTTTGTCAGTATCGCTTTTTGGTTGACGATGCTGTCGCTATCGCCCTTGTTCTCATCTTCTTGAGAGAGTCTGCAATATAATGCAGTAATTTCATCAATCAATAGGTTTGACATAATAATTTTTCTCCTTTCAAATGTCAAACCGATTGAGAGTGCTTGGTGCAGAGATAAATTTCTGCACCAACACAATACTCTAAATCGGTTTGGAAGTCCAGCAAATTTGTGATAGTTCAAGAAACTTTATCAATCTCCTGAAGCATCAGACGTCGCAAACCTTCTTCACACGATTTAGAATTTTCAACATTAAAAATGGACCGAACCCGGTATGTCATATTATCGATGACGTACCGGCTACCGGTAGTCAGCGTTCCGTTACTATATGTGCAACGCTGCCGTCTGCGGATACTCTTTTCAACCGCAGAATCGTATTCTTTACCGGTGGGGGTTCGGAATTCTTGGTCATTAAACTTGTTCATAGCCTTCCTTTCCTGAGTGGTATTTAATTCCGAACCTCATATTTATTTAACTTAATAAATGGTGATTTTTAGGAAATTACACCGACGTAACCCCGCTGAAATACGGGATTTACTGCGATGTTTTCGTATTTACGTCGCCTATTGTCGTAAACATCGCATTTTGCGACCCCTATGTGCAAACTCCCGAAAAGCCCCTAACGGTCGGCGTTGCCGCCCGTTGTGAACCGCAAGGGAGGCGTTTACGACACCCTTGCTTATTCCTGCAACCTAAATCGGACGGAAATCCGTCCGATTTGAAGGCTGTCACAGCAGAGAAAGAATAAGGCGTTTTGTTTTAATAATCGCCGTATATATTCCTTCTTTTCTGCTGTAATATACTGGGTCTTATTCCGTGGGTCTTATTTATACGGAGAATTCCAACAACCCCAAAGGAAATTATCCGCTATCGGCTTCAAGCAAACTTGCAACCGTATAGAGATTGGAATCTCTTGCGCCGTCCTCGTAGTAGCGCGGGGATTTTTGAACCAATCCTTTATGGATCAGTCCGGCGAGAGCCTTGTCCACTGTACTCTCATCCATACAGCAATCCTTGCCGATGGTACTGCGCGAGGGATAGCAGGTCATATCCTCATCGCAATATTTAAGAAGGCAACAGTAGACCGCAAGCTCTCGCGGCTTCAGCTCCAATTCGAAAATCGAATTGGGAACCATAAAAAAGTTTTTGTGTTTCATATCGAAACTCCTTTCGCAATGTATTAAGATTTCTTTTGGATGGCATCAGATAAAGTGTTGGTGAGATCTATGCTCCGAAAAAGTCCTCTCACTTATAAGGACACTCAAAACGAGTTTGTAAACCAAAATCGAAAAATTTTTTATAAAAAAATACGGAAGCCTATGTTTCCATAAGCTCCCGCATCTTTTTTAGCAGTTTGGTGTGGCGTTTAGAGAGTGCTTGTTTGGTTATTCCAAAGAATTCAGCAGTCGCCGTCAGCGAACATTCTTTGAAATAATGCAGTTCAATAAGCTGCCGTGAGTCGTCATCAAGGGTGTTCACTATGTTCCTGAGCCGTTCCAGAGTTTCCTCTCGGATAACATCATTCAGAATCGGATCGCTGAAATCCATTTGCGCATTTAACAGTTCAGCGGTTTCAAGATCGGTGAAATCTTTATGCCGTCTGTCACTGCGCTGCTCGGCGTTTTCTCTTTTGCGCTCCTGTTCTAAAAACTCAGCAACTTCCTTGCTGACAACAACCTCGCTGCCATAGTAGATAATAGTTTTTTGCATTGCAACCCTTTCCGCTGAAGGAAAGACCGCACGCGGCTGCTCCGACACTATTAAGTCGGGACTGACATAATCAATCTCGAGACCGCTTGCGCGGCCTCTTATCAGCCTAACAAAGTAAAATTATTTATCTAAAGGCTTACGCCTAAAGATCTAAGGAAAGAAATGTATTACATTTGGATTATACAATAATTTACTGCTATGAGTATATCTTAACATATTTAGTGTACCATAAAACGGACTTTCGCGCAATAGAATGGCAGAGGTTTCGCTTTTTGCGCCTATTTGACGACCCAAAAATAAGGGCGAGTGTTTACCCTTTTTAGTAAACATCTCGCCTTACGCGCCGTTTTACGCCCTTAACCGCCGTAGTTCTCCATACTCATACAGATGCATACATACCACTTACCGTCCGACTCGATTACGCCTACAGCGATATAGGAATATTGCGAACTGCCCACATATGACCAATGTCCCGCGCTCTTGCGGAAGCCTGATGCGATTCGCTTTGCCATTTGAACCGCTGTGCCAAACCAATCTCCCTTACCGATAGCTTCTCTGTTATAGCCACGATAGTAACTATCTTCAGCGGTGCCGCCGTAGTGCGTCATATCTATAAATTCGCCGTATTGCAACACATTACAGGCATCGGGAATGCTGTTGTGAGAAAAATTTGTAATGAGCTGCTCGGCCCTATATCGCGCCACCTCAGTTAGTCCGGGGAGAACCGTTACAGTGGTATCGCCCTGCTCGGTACGGTACTGATTTATGTATTCTATCACATATTTTTCTATCTCCAGAGGGTCTATCTCGGGCGGAGGAACAGTTTCTTCAATGGCCGGTTCTCTAATTGTAGCCTCAGTTTTTGTGTTTTCTTCTGTAACTTCCGTCGTCGATGACTCGGTCGGTTTGGTTTTTGCTGTAGGCTTGGTTTCTTCCTTTGGCTTTTCCGTTGCCGTTGTTGTAGGCTCTGTGGTCTTTGCAGTTGGCTCGGCTGCCTGATCCTTGCTTTCAGTCGGTGGAAGTTCTTTTTCTTTCTCTGTTGGCTCTACCGCCGTTTTAGGCGGTGTTGTTTCGGTGGGCGGTTCTGTTATTATCGTTTCCGATACCGTTGTAAGTGGACTTTCCGTAGGCGGAGGTGCGGTGTTGCCATCGCATCCCACCATACTCACGAGCACCCCACAGCAGAGAAGAAGGATTATGATTTTCTTCATATATCCTCGACCTC
>CAZVSE010000006.1:0-58434 GCA_964629445.1 uncultured Ruminococcus sp.
TTGAATGTATAGCTCCCGAAAAAACGGTTTCGTCAGTCTCGTCAACGGCTTCACGATCGTCGTAAATATAGTTTTCAAATTCGGACTTTGCGGTGATCGATACTTCGTCTCCGCTGCTCACTAAAATGGGGTTGGTCGTGTCGCTCACAAGAGAAAGTCCTTGAAGCTCCAGATCAAATTTGTAGTCATCGCCGATATCAATGATAATATTGCCTTTCAATTTACCCGAAACGGAATAAACAGAATCTTGGCCAACAGCAGTAAAGGTTAGCGTATTCCCGTCAAGAGTATAACAACCTTCGGTTCCCGATACGCAGGTAACCGTTACGTCAACAGTATCTTCCTCAAAATAACCTGCGTATGCATTCAAGTCGTCAAAACTCTCACCGAAAGAAGCAGAATCGTCTCCAAGATCTGCCGCTGTACCGGCAACCTCCGACTTTCCACCATCGGTATTGTTGCCGGAAGAATTATCGTCTTTGCATCCGCTGAGCACACTCAGCATCAGAGCAAAGATCAAAAGGATTGAAAAAATTTTCCTCATATAGAACGCCCCTATATTAAAGCTCCGAAGAGTGGGTTTCCTGTTTAGAAACGGTAATTTCAAGATTGCCGTTACGGCAACGGAGCTTATCAATCATTTCTTTTTCTTTGGTTACATCACGAAGAGATACATTGTATGTGAGCTTGAACATACTGCCCATATTAGTGCTCTTTACACGGGCAAGGTCGTGAGCTGTGGTGTATTCCTTGAAGATATCATCGAAAATACCGGAGTAATCCAGATCTTCGGGAATCGTGATGGTAAAGGTTTTGTAAGTTGCTGCGTTCTTTTTTGCGCCGAAGTCGAGACAGTTGTAAAGCACAAACATAGCGCACATAACAACGGTAAAGAGCACCGCAAAACCAAGATAGCCCATACCGGCAATTAGTCCTGCGCCCATAGCAAGGAACAGTGTGCAAATTTCTTTTGCTGTTCCGGGTACCGAACGAAAACGAACCAAGCTAAATGCACCTGCAACAGCAACACCTGTTCCGACGTTGCCGTTTACAAGCATAATTACCACACAAACAACAGCAGGCAGTAATGCCAAGGTCACGACGAAGCTCTTGGTGTAACGGGTGCGGTACATATAGGCAAAAGCCATAACAAGACCAAGCACAAGGGCAAAGCCAAGACAAAGCATAAAATCGGTCACACTGATGACCGTGGTAATATCGGAATCAAATAATCCTTTAAACAAATTTTCAAGCATTGATAGCTACCTCCTTAATACTGTATGCACCCTGCCTGTTGCAGCTGCGGAAAGATCATAGTTTTATACGCGGTTCCGTATTTTGAAAATGAAGTTTTGTATATATGCTGTTCTGATAAAACGTGAGCCATCCACAACGGGATGCCTCCCGAGCATTTGATTTCCATTAACACCATTCCCTCGGGGAGAATAGGCGTACCGTAAACAGGAGATTCCAGCGAAAGATCCTCTTGCCTGCAAAGGATCGTATCATCAAAGGTCACACGAAAATCACTCGGCTCTTTCGTGAAATACGCTTCTCTTTCGTAGGAAAGGAAAATGGCCGGATGCAAGGTTTCGTAGTATTGAAGAAAATAATCGACTTCCTCCGAAATCTGAGTATCCTTGTGACAATGGTGAATACCTGCTATCCATTCCATTGCTTCTTCCTCCGGAAGTGAAATGCGGCGCTTGTATACCACGTGTTTATATTTTTTCTTCAGCTCCACAAACACCGTACTGCCGGGGTCTGCCTGACTGTAGCTGCGAATGCGAAGTTTCTCCTTGTATGTGGGTTTTTCTATGGAGCGCCGTATCAGCAAATAGGTATCTGTGTCAAAATATATATTACGAATCGTGGTGCGTCCATACTTATCCAGTTGCATATACGGCTCCATTGCCTGCAGGACTTTTTCCTTTTGTTCAAGCGAGAGCATATATTTCAGTTCGTAACGTTTGAATACCGTTTGAAAAGCCACTAAACTAAAACCTCCTTCTTTCTATTTCGTGCACTAGTATATTTACCGAAACTTAAGCGGAGTAAAAAATACATCAATTTTATGAAACACAAATTAATTTCATAATTAAGTACTATGAATACGAAACAAACCGATACCATATTGTTCATACCAATAGGGTCACAACCCCCGGCTTAGCCGGAGGTTGTGACTTATCCTCTTATCGTTATCGTAACGCTTTTCTCATAAACACATGCGGCCGATCTTGCTCGTATTCGATCTCTCCTTCGGCTGAATAGCCGCACTTCTCATAAAACCCTTTCGCGTGCAGTTGTGAATGAAGCGTCATCGCCGTACCGCCCCGCAACACAGCTTCCCTTTCCGCAGCCCCAAGCAATTTTCGACCTATGTATTGACCACGGCAGTCCTTTCTCACGCAGAAACGACCAAGTACAAACTCATCCCCGCTTCCCTGTGAGAACAAGCGACAGGTTGCAATCGGCTCACCCTCGCCACTGTACATTACCAGATGAGCAGCGCACTCGTCATTTTCATCCGGATCATCAATAAACCCCTGCTCCTGTGCAAACACCTTAACGCGTAAAGACATCGCGTCGGTAGGCAGTGATTGAAACACACGAATATCCATAACTCACCTCATAGCATTTCTGCTTTTATTATACACAAACAGCGGATTACACACAACCATTATTTTACCTTTGCAATATACGGCATTTTTATTGACAAGGCATCGGTTGCTATGGTAAAATTATCGCGTGTGATTTTAGGAAAATACAATCGGTGTGATTGTTTTTTAATATAAATGAATAGGAGAATAGTATGGAAGAGAAAAAAGAATTTCAGCCGTATATTCCCGCGAACAAGGTCACCCCTGAACTGACGGTCACCTCCATCATCATGGGTGTACTTTTGGCGGTTATATTCGGTGCCGCGAATGCCTACCTCGGCCTTCGTGTCGGTATGACGGTGTCAGCGTCCATCCCCGCTGCCGTTATTGCGATGGGTGTTATCCGCGTCATTATGCGTAAGAACTCCATTCTGGAAAGCAACATCGTGCAGACCATTGGCTCTGCGGGCGAGTCCCTCGCCGCAGGCGCGATCTTCACGCTCCCCGCGCTGTATCTGTGGGCGAGCGAAGGTGTGATGGAGAAGCCCGGTCTGCTGGAGATCACCCTCATCGCTCTCATCGGCGGTCTGCTTGGTGTGTTCTTTATGGTGCCGCTGCGCAACGCTCTCATCGTGCGCGAACACGGCATCCTCCCCTATCCCGAAGGACAAGCCTGCGCCGAGGTTCTCCTCGCAGGTGAACAGGGCGGTGCTAACGCCTCTACCGTGTTTGCCGGCATGGGCTTTGCCGCTCTGTTCAAGTTCATCATCGACGGTCTGAAACTCGTGCCGAGCGAGATCAACCTGCGCGGTTCTCTCAAAAACTATCCCGGCACGATCGGCACGCAGATCTATCCCGCCGTTATGAGCGTCGGTTACATCTGCGGTCCCCGCATCTCGTCCTATATGTTCGCAGGCGGTATTATCAGCTGGGTCATTCTCATTCCGCTGATCGTGCTGTTCGGCGGCAATATGCTGATGTACCCCGGCACCGAAACCATCGGGGAGATCTTCGCCACGAGCGGTGCTGACGGCATCTGGAGCACCTACATTCGCTACATCGGCGCAGGCGCTCTGGCAGCGGGCGGTATCATCAGCTTGATCAAGTCATTGCCGCTTATTGTGCGCACCTTCCGTGATGCCCTCAAGGGGTTTTCGATTTCTTCCGATGCGTGTGCTGCCCGCACCGAACAGGATATAAACTTTAAGATTGTGCTCATCGCTATCCTACTGCTCACGCTGGCAGTGTGGCTCGTTCCCGCGATCCCCGTGTCGCTGATCGGCGCGATCATCGTGGTCATCTTCGGCTTCTTCTTTGCTACTGTGTCCTCCCGTATGGTGGGTCTGGTCGGCAGCAGTAACAACCCTGTTTCGGGTATGGCGATCGCCACCCTGCTCATCGCCACCCTGCTCCTCAAGCTCACCGGTGAGGCAGGCGCCCCCGGTATGCAGGCGGCAATCGCTATCGGCTCGATCATCTGCATTGTAGCCGCGATCTCCGGCGATACCTCGCAGGATCTCAAGACCGGGTATCTGCTCGGCGCAACCCCGAAGAAGCAGCAGTACGGTGAACTCATCGGCGTTGTAGCTTCCGCCCTCGCCATCGGCGCGACCCTCAACCTGTTGGATGCCGCTTGGGGCTTCGGCACAGAAGAACTTGCCGCTCCGCAGGCGACCTTGATGAAGATGGTTATTGAAGGCATTATGAGCGGCAATCTGCCCTGGGGTCTGATCCTCATCGGCGTGTGTCTCGCGCTCGTGGTCGAGATCCTCGGCATCCCCGTTCTGCCCGTTGCCATCGGTATCTACCTGCCCGTTCAGCTTAACGCCTGCATTATGGTCGGCGGTATCATTCGCTGGTTCTTCGACAAAATAAAGGACGCCGACAAGAAGGAGAAAACGGTCAGCAACGGTATCCTCTTCTGCTCCGGTATGATCGCCGGCGAAGGTCTGGTCGGTATTCTGCTGGCTGTCCTCGCTGTATTCGGCGTCGGCGAATTGCTGGATCTCTCCGGCGCTCTCAACCTGCCGGGCTGGGCAGCAACTATCGGCGCGGTGATCGTCTTTGCGCTGGTTATCCTTTCCCTGCTGGCTTTCACCATCTGGAAGAAGCAGCCGAAGAAGACAGAAGAATAATATGAAGAAAAAGCCGATTATTATTCCCGAGAACTATCTGGAGCGTATCCCCTGCCGTCCGCCGACAATCCTCTGGGAGACGGATGACGAGGGCATCGTCACGCTGAAGATCGAAAACACCGGCTGGGCGAATCGCATCGCGCAAAAGCTGTTCGATCGCCCGAAGGTCAGCCACATCCATCTCGACAAGATGGGTAGTTTTATCTGGCCGCTGATGGATGGTGAAAAAACCATCACCCAGCTCGGTCAACTCGTTGACGAGCATTTCGGCGAAGAAGCACAGCCACTGTATGAGCGGCTGGCGCGATATTTCCAGATACTGGATAGTTATCACTTTGTTGAGTGGAAATAAGATAAAGCAAAAAGCGGAGAGCGTATTGCTCTCCGCTTTTTGCTGTTATTACAGGCTTTTTAGAATTTCGCACACATAGCGGTATACCCGCTCGACCGAGGACACCGACAACCGCTCGCGGTAGGTGTGAATATCCTGCATATCAGGGCCGATGGATACCGCATCCAGGCCGGGCAGCTTTTCACACAAAAAGCCGCACTCAAGTCCCGCATGGATCGCGATGACCTTTGCCTGAGCACCGTACAGGCGCTCCCAAACCTCACACATCGTGTCCCGCAAACGGGAATTCGGCTGATATTCCCACGCAGGATAATCGCCGCTGCTCTCGCAACTGCCGCCACAGGATTTCGCAACACCTGTCACGCGATCAAGCAACGCCATTTTTTCCGCATTGACGCTGCTGCGCAGACCGAAGCACGCCTTGACAACGTCCCCTTCGGTCTTTAGAATACCCAAATTAAGCGAAGTCTGCACCAAGCCATCGATCTCATTGCTCATCGAGACGATCCCATTCGGCACGGTCGTTAGAAAATCGACGATATGTCGGGTGGATTCATCGGTCAGCGTGTAACTTTCCGCGATCGCACGCTCAACTGTCACAATCAAATTCGGGTCGCCCTCCACGCGATGCTGCCGTGCAAAGGCTTCACCGAGCGAGGTGATATCCTTTGTTGTCGCCAGTACACAGGTCGTTTTGCGCGGAATGGCGTTATCTTTCTGTCCGCCTTCGATGTAGACAACGCGGTACGTTTCAAGCGTATTCAAGAACTGCCCCATCACAACGTTGGAATTCAGCCGTCCTTTGTCGATCTCGACGCCCGAATGACCGCCCTGTAGCCCGTCGACTGTGATTTTATAGGTGTTCCAAGAATTATCAATGCGCTCGATCGGCAGAATGACATCGGCATGCACACCGCCCGCACAGCTAACCGTCAACACGCCCTCGTCCTCCGAGTCGATATTGATGAGCAGACGACCGTTGAGGGGCGTGCTGTCTAAGCCGGCAGCACCCAGCAGACCGATCTCTTCATCGACCGTAAGCAGCACCTCCAGCGGCGGATGTAATAGATCGTCCGCCTCGAGGATGGCGAGCGCCATCGCGACCGCAATCCCATCGTCGCCACCGAGAGTCGTTCCGTTAGCAGACAACCAATCGCCATCGACCGTAAGCTCCAACCCGTCTTTCTCAAAATCAATGGTACAATCAGGTGCTTTCTCGCATACCATATCCAAGTGCCCTTGGAGGATGACCGCGGGATGATCCTCATAGCCGACGCTGGCAGGCTTCTTGATGATCACGTTGCCGAGCTTATCCTGCACGTAAGCAAGCCCGTGCGTCTTAGCAAAGGCAACACAATAGTCGCTGATCGCGGCGGTATTCCCCGATCCGTGCGGGATCGTAGCGATCTGATCAAAATAATAAAACACCCGTTCGGGCTGTAAACTTGTTAGTTTTTTCATCATGTCCCTCCGTCGTTCGTCACTGACTGTATTGTACCACAAATGGTCCGGATATACAAGAGAAAAAGCCGAATGTCACGAGGACATTCGGCTTTTTGGAAAACAGTTTAATACATACCGTCCATACCGGCACCGGCGGGCGGCGCAGGCGGCAGAGGCTCCTTCTTATCGGCAACAAGCGACTCAGTGGTCAGCACCATCGCCGCAACCGATGCCGCGTTCTGCAGAGCCGAACGGGTGACCTTGGTCGGATCGACAATACCCGCCGCAAACATATCCACAAACTCCTCGGTCGCAAAGTTGTAACCGTAGTTCTTCTTGTCAGCAGTGCGGATCTTATCGATGATCACGCTACCCTCCAGACCCGCATTGAGCGCGATCTGGCGTACAGGCTCCTCGAGGGATTTGAGCACGATCTGAATACCCGTCTTCTCGTCGCCCTCCGCCGTTTCCAGCATCGGCACAAGCACCTTCGAGGCGTTGATAAGCGCCACGCCGCCACCGGCGACCAGACCCTCTTCAACCGCCGCCTTAGTGGCAGCCAGCGCGTCCTCGATACGCAGTTTCTTCTCCTTCATCTCGACCTCGGTCGCGGCACCGACCTTGATGACCGCCACACCGCCGGCGAGCTTCGCCAGACGCTCCTGCAGCTTCTCACGATCGAAATCAGAGGTCGTTGTCTCGATCTGCGAACGGATCTGCGCCACACGCGCTTTGATCATATCGCTGTCGCCCATACCGTCGACAATAACGGTGTTCTCCTTGGTCACTTTGACCTGACGGGCGCGACCAAGCTGCATAACGGAGGTTTCCTTAATATCCAATCCGAGTTCCTCGGAGATGACCTGACCACCGGTCAAGATCGCAATATCCTGCAGCATCTCCTTACGGCGATCACCGAAGCCGGGGGCTTTGACCGCAACACAAGTAAAGGTACCGCGCAGACGGTTGACGATCAGCGTGGACAGAGCCTCGCCCTCAACATCCTCCGCAACGATGACCAACTTCTTGCCGGACTGCAGAATCTGCTCGAGCAGCGGCAGAATATCCTGAATGTTGGAGATCTTGCGATCGGTGATCAGCAGATAAGCATCGTCGATGACCGCTTCCATCTTATCGGTATCGGTGACCATATACGGCGTGATATAGCCGCGATCGAACTGCATCCCCTCCACGACCTCGGTGTAGGTATCCGCAGTCTTGGACTCCTCTACGGTGATGACACCGTCGGCGGAGACCTTCTCCATCGCTTCGGCAATGAGCTGACCAATGACCGCGTCGCCTGCAGAAATGGTCGCCGCAGAAGCGATATCCTCGGTGCCGCTGACCTTCTTTGAGTTGTTCTTGACCTCCTCCACAACGGCGTTCACCGCCGTCTGGATGCCCTTCTTGACACCCATCGGGTTTGCTCCCGCGGCAACGTTCTTCATTCCTTCGCGAATCAGCGCCTGCGCAAGCAGGGTCGCGGTGGTAGTACCATCGCCCGCCACATCGTTGGTCTTAATGGACACTTCTTTAACGAGCTGCGCACCCATATTTTCAAATGCGTTATCCAGCTCGATCTCTTTGGCGATAGTGACACCGTCGTTGGTGATCAGCGGTGCGCCGAACTTTTTATCCAGCACCACGTTACGACCGCGCGGACCGAGAGTGATCTTCACGGTGTTGGCGAGCTGATCCACGCCCGCCTGCAGAGCCTTGCGGGCGTCTTCGCCGTACAGAATTTCTTTAGCCATAATACCTTACCTCCAAATATAGTCTGAAACGAATGATCTCTTATTCGACGATCGCGAGGATGTCATTCTGGCGCACGATCGTGTACTCGATGCCATCGAGTTTGACCTCCGTGCCGCCGTAACGGGAAATCAGCACCTTATCGCCGACCTTGACATACATCGTGATCTCCTTACCATCGACGTTGCCGCCGGGACCGACCGCGATGACCTCCGCCACTTGGGGCTTCTCCTTAGCCGCGCCGGCGAGAATGATGCCGCTCTTGGTGGTCTCCTCAGCTTCGACAAAACGCAGAACCACACGGTCTGCCAACGGTTTAATAGACATATATAAGCCTCCTAAATAAAATTACTAAACCAAGAGTTAGCACTCCGACTTTTTGAGTGCTAACTCTATTGTACCCCTTTTTTTCAAAAAATCAAGTAAAATATGGGATTTTTTTCATTTTTAAAAATTTGTTCACAAAGCAGCGGTTGCGTATTCACCGCCGATGATCTCGCGCGACATCTTTTTCGCCTCGGCGATTGCCACAGGTACAACGAAACGACAGGCGGCAGGTAAGATCGAGAAGGACATCCGATTTCGGCAACCACATTCACCGTCGACGGTAAAATAGGTATCCTTCTTCGCAACGACCGTCATTGCCGTACCGCGGATATGCTCGCAGTACGGCAGATCATCATAGTCGCCTGCTTTATACTTTTTGAGGAAAGGCAACACACCAATGCGACTGATCTTCTTGACCAGTACGAAATCCAGCAAGCCGTCATCTTCGATTGCGTGCGGCGCGCCGCGATAACCGCCGCCGTAATATTGCCCATTCGCCGCCAGCGCAAGGAAGTATTTTCCGCTACGCTCGATCTGACCGTTTTCGCTCTCGATAACAATGTCCATCTCATCCCCGATCGGGTGACAAAACACATCCACGATCGCGAGATTATACGCCAGCGATCCGCTCACACCGGGCAGATGCTTGTAGCGATTCATCTTCGCCGCGACCTTAGCGTCCATCCCGATCGCCGCAATGTTGAGCGATAACTTCCCATCACAGTCAACCACATCTACAGGGATCGCCACGCCCTCGATAAGCGCAGGCAGATCAAGAAACACCTCACTGCCGCCGAAGGTGCGCACATAATCGTTACCCGAGCCGCAGGGAATGACGGTCAGCTCGGCGTTGCCGTACAGCGGCATACCGCTCGCCGTCTCCTGCAGGGTTCCGTCACCGCCGCAGGCATACAGCCGAACGTGATCTCCCTTCGCACTTTCTTCCTGTGCGATGCGAGTCGCCGCACCGACAGCATCCGTCAGATGAATACTGTACTCCTCCTGTGGATGAGCGGCAAAATACGTCTCTATCTGCTCACGAAGCGCCAATGCAAGCTGTTTCTTGCCCGCGCAGGGGTTGAGTATAAATACGTGACGCATAGTTTACCATCCTTACTTATAATACATATACAACTGACATTTTAGCATACCGTTATAAAGTTTTCGGCGCTTATCCGCAGGACGACCGAACAACTCCTCGAACTGCTCGTGCGGACTAATGATCGCATAGCTCCAGCCGGTCTTCGGCACAAACACCTCTCCCATCACGCGGTAAAGCTCCTCGGCCGCCTTCACATCCAGCAGACGCTCGCCATACGGCGGATTACACAACACGGTGCCACTGTCACCATCGGGTGTAAACGAGCGGATATCCGCCTGCGCGGTGGCAACACAGTCACCCACGCCCGCCTTTTCCGCGTTATCGTTCGCACATTTCAGCACCTCAGCGTCGATGTCGCCACCGCGAGCCGCAAAGGTCACATCCCGCTCAAATTCGCGCGCACGTTCCCGCTCTCGCTTCCATACATCCTCAGGGATACTGTCCCAATGCATCGCCGAAAAGCCGCGGCGAACGCCTGGAGCAATCCCCTTCGCGGCGAGCGCCGCCTCGATGAGCAGCGTTCCCGAGCCACAGCAGGGATCACAGACAAGCTGTGCGCGCCGTGCGCGGGTCACATCCACGATCGCCGCCGCCAGCGTCTCCTTGATCGGAGCGCCGCCCGCTACCGCACGATAACCGCGCTTGTGCAGCCCCGCGCCGCTGGTATCCAGCATCAGTGTCGCCTCATCCTTCATCAAGGTGAACTGTACCTGACATTTACTCCCCGATTCGTTGAGAAAGCGCGTGCCATACGCGTCACGCAGATGCTCGACGATCGCCTTTTTGATGATCGACTGGCAGTCGGGCACGCTATGCAGCTGAGAATTAAGCGACCAACCTTTGACGGGGAACGCATCCGCGCGACCGATCCAACGCTCCCACGAGAGTGCGCGCACTCCTTCAAAGAGTTGATCAAACGATCTCGCCGTAAACCGACCGAGCACGATCAGAATACGCTCGGCATAGCGTGAAGCGATATTGGCGCGCGCGAGCATATTCAGCTCACCGCTGAACAACACACGCCCGTTTTCCGGACGAACATTTTCAGCGCCGAGACGACGCAGCTCGTCGCCCAAAATACCCTCAACACCGAATAGGCACGGTGCGCAAAACTCGATCTTTTCCATAGTACCTTCCTTCTTATGACACGTCTGCACAATACGACCGTGCAGACAGCAAGAAAGGGCTCACATTTTCTCCGTCACGGAGAAAAAGCGGTCCCTTTCACGAAAATCCGATTGTTTATTGGCCGCCGCGGGGCGTTTTTCGGGTAAAGCCGCCGTGCTTACTGTCCATCGAACGCTTCAGATCGGAGAACTTCTCATCACTGGTGGCTTTAAAACGGCTCATCATATCCTCAAAACTCTCACTGCGGGAAGCGGAAGAATTCCACTCGACGTTGTCCGGACGACCGGAAAACGTCTGCCGACGCGGCGCGGAAGTGCGCGGCGCGGGAGGTGCGGCTTTTTTCATCGACAGGCTGATCTTACCATCTTCGCCGATGCTGAGGATCTTGACCTTGACCACCTGACCTTCGGTGACAAAATCACGGATCTCCTTGACGTAGGTCGATGCCACCTCGGAAATGTGCACCATTCCCGTTTTTTTATCCGGCAATTCAACAAACGCACCGAACTTCGTGATACCCGTCACTTTTCCCTCGAACACCGCTCCAACCTCTAACTGCATAGACTTCCAAAATCCCCCTAGGTCAATTTACAAACTGATATACTTGATCGCTCGGACCGACATAGCCGTCCTCGCGCAAATATTGTTCAAGATCTTCGTCGATATTATCGACCTTGTTCTGCAGATCCTCGATATAGATCTCCTCAACCGCTTTGCGCTCCGCCAGCGCATCGATCTCCGACTGCTTTTCGTTGAGCTGCATCTGGATCTGCACCAATTTAAAGAAACCAAAAGCAACGACCGCTACGATGACAACCCGAAATGCAATACCGGTCTTATTCTTGCGACGACGCTTCGCCTTCATTGGTTGTCACCTCCTTGTCGATCACACATCCATAAACACAAATAAATTCACATAGTCTATTTTACATACAAACGGCAAAAATTTCAAGACTTTTTTTGAAAAAAACACGCTTTTTTTCGTGTTTTTTTCACTTTTTTCTCTCTTTTCGCGCAAAGTGATGCCAATGCGCGCCGAAAAGCGGAATTTACCAGACGAAAAGGGAGACATATCCACCGAGCCAACCACGAGAGAGCAACCACTGACCATCGTCCGAGGCGGTATAAAACCCTGCTGAGAAATCGCCCCATCGTGATATGCTGTAAAGCAAAGCCAAGCAGGCTCCCGCCAAACAAAAGCGGGTGCAGGCGACCGTCCATCACAGCCAGTGAAAAATAAAAGGTGATCAAGGCGGCAATCACACAAAAAAGAGCATCACACACGATCAACAGCCACCGTCTTCGACGGCGCAGCTTAGCCGCAACATTAAAAAAGGCAAATAGGAAGCCAAGACCAACGCCCAAACCGACACTTTGTATTAGCAGCCGGAACTGCTGATATCCCGTCCACTCCGGCATCGCTCATCACCGGAAAAGACGGCTCAAAAAGCCGCCGCCTTTATGGCTTTCGGTGTATTCCAGAGCACAGATGCTTCCTTCAACAGACAGTACGCCGCATTCCAGATCCAACCGCTTAATGTGCAGACCGTTTCCACGGATGATCAGTTCCCCCAACGTTGTATAGGCGATCACCGTTGTTTCGTCAAAGCTATCCACATCCGAGACACCCGTCAATTCCGCCTGCTGTCGCTCCTGCAGGATCAACTGGTGCGGCATCAACGCCTGCTTATCTGCGTGATCCATAACTCCGCCTCCTATCCGTTCCTACCAATATCTATGACGAACAAGGCGGACTTATAACCATCAAGAGAGCAGTTCGTACAGCATAGCAGCGTCGTTTTTTGCCACCGTTTCCTGCACCGTGACGACCCGTGCGCGCAGCTGACGCGCACCGAGGGCGATTTCGATCACATCCCCCACTTTAACATCATAGGATGCACGGGCAGGTTTATCGTTGACCAGCACCTTCCCTGCGTCGCAGGCTTCATTCGCGACTGTACGACGTTTGATCAGACGTGACACCTTAAGATATTTATCCAAACGCATAAGCATTCTCCTTTACGACAAAAAAAGCCGCCCGAAGCGGACGGCTTTAATCGTGCAGTGTTTATTTCACAGCGTTCTTCAGAGCCGCGCCGGCCTTGAAGACGGGCTGCTTGGAAGCAGCGATCTTGATGGCTTCCTTGGTCTGGGGGTTACGACCCATACGAGCGGCACGCTCACGGACTTCGAAAGTACCGAAGCCGATCAGCTGAACCTTCTCACCGGCGACCAGAGCGGCCTCAATGGAACCGACAACAGCAGCAACAGCTTTCTCCGCATCCTTCTTGGTCAGACCGGCTTTTTCCGCAACAGCGGCGATGAGTTCTACCTTGTTCATAACGATATACCTCCATAAAATTATATTCCAGCGACAAGAAGCCGCATTTGGACAAACACAAACGGTGTCTGAGACCGCCGATAATAATACTATACACCTTTCCTTTACGTTTTGCAAGCAGAAATTAGTTTTTCGGCTGTTTTGCAAAATTTCCAAGAAGTTTCTTGTGAAAAACGCTGAGTTTTTGCGGTAAAAAGCACTGTTTCACCACAAAATTCACAATCAATAGAATGTTGCGACCTCGTTTTCCGGCGCATCGGTCATTGCTACAGAAAGAGCCGTCAACACAGGACCAACGCGCCCATAGCAAGCGTGCTGACGAATGGCGATGTGCGCCTTCACCGTGACCCAGTCGCGATTTTTCAATTCGGATACATCGCCCCATTCACACGCGAGACCCGCAAATCGGATGTCGTCCGCACAGCAGGTCATCAGCGGGCGACCGATGATAAAGCATCCCTTCGGGATCGAGCGATCGACCACGACCTGCCCCTTGAACACCACCGTTTTGCCATCGTAGCTGTTCAGCTCCTCCGATAGGTCTCGATACCACAGCGCATAATCGCTGTCAGCCACCTCGATCACCGCCGCTCCTTTATCAAACGGTAGCGGATCCTCGATGTCGTCGTATTCCACTTCATTCTCGCTATATTCGTACGCGATATCCGCACGGCGAGTCACACCGCGCACGATCTTGTGAAGCGCCATTTTATCCAGCCCTTTTTGCGCACGATTGAAGATCACCAGTTCGGGCGATCCAAGCTTGTCGACGACCAGATTACGCATATTGGCGTTATATGCCGCAAACGTGTTGGCATCCGCAAACAACAGTTCTTGATAAATCACCCAGTTTTTGGGCATATTCTCAAACAGCGTGCCGAGCAGCCACATACCGTTATATTCGATGATCACGCGCTGTGCGCGGTGCTTTTTCTGCAGAGAGGTAAGATATTCAGCGGTCAGCTGCCCCTGCTCGTCGATGATCTCAACATAGACATTCTTCGAGGGGTAGCGACTGACATCAAGCTCATTCTCCCCCTCCTCACACAAAAGCACCAGTGTGCGCTCACCACCGTTAAACCGCTTGTCCTCCAACGTGCCTTGAATGAACGAGGTCTTACCGGCATCCAGAAAGCCGGTAAACAAGTATACAGGAACCTCCATCTTATCCCTCCTCGGTATACGGCAGGCCGAACAGTTCAGCAACCGCCGCCTTGTTAAGCTGCGCGCCGATCACGCACAAACGACCGATCACATCCGCGCCGCCGACACGCACATCCGCTGCGCCGGGAACGTAGTCAAAATGGATCCACTGACCATCAGCACCCCCGACAATGCCCTTGGCACGCAGAACCGCACCGAAGCGATGCTCATCCTGCAGCGCTTCCAATGCGCGCAGAACAGACTCCTGCGTATATGTCATCGCCGTTTCAACACCCCAACTGGAGAACACATCATCTGCGTGATGATGATGGTGATGCTCGTGGTGGAGATCGTGATGGTGGTCGTGGTCGTGACAATGGCACTCTTCCCCGTGCTCATGATGATGGTGTTCGTGATGATGATCATCGTGATCGTGACAATGACACTCATCTTCGTGATGATGGTGTTCATCCGCTGCATGATGATGTCCGCACTCGGGGCAGACCTCCTCTTGTGCAAGCGCTGACATCGCCGCCTCAAGAGTGTTTTTCTGCTCCATCGCGGACAGGATCTGCTCTCCATCGAGTTGGGTCCACGGTGTCGTGATGATCGTCGCAGTCTTATTATGCGCGCGAAGAAGTTCTGCACAAGCCGCCAGCTTGTCCTGCGGCATCCCATCGGTGCGGCTGAGCACGATGCAACCCGCGTGCTCGATCTGGTCATTATAGAACTCGCCGAAGTTTTTCATATAAATGCGGCACTTCGTCGCGTCGGCAATGGTTGTAAAGCTATTAAGCTTCACATCATCTGAAGCCACCTTTTCTACTGCGCGAATAACATCACTGAGTTTTCCGACACCCGACGGTTCGATAAGAATGCGATCTGGCGCAAACTGCGCGAGCACCTTACCCAGAGCCTCGGTAAAGTCGCCAACCAGACTGCAGCAGATACAACCGGAGTTCATCTCGGTGATCTCGATGCCCGCTTCCTTTAAAAAGCCGCCGTCGATACCGATCTCACCGAATTCATTCTCAATGAGCACCAGCTTTTCGCCGACATACGCTTCCTTGATGAGCTTTTTTATGAGCGTGGTCTTGCCCGCTCCCAAAAAACCCGAAAAAATATCAATCTTGGTCATAGTATCTGTCCTTTCTCTTCCCTATATCTCTCAGTATAGCACGATTTGTTCCCGTTTTCAACCGACTTTTTGTCGATTTTTGTAACATTCAGCCTACAATAACCACCTTGATGTGAACAGAATTTGTGCAGTTGCGGAAAACGTCACTTTTTCGAGGTGTTTTCGTCTTTTTCAGGTTGATTTTTTTGGTTATTTTTAGTATAATAGGATTAAATTGGAATGGATGTTTTGCGGCTTTTTGGGGTAACTACAACGGAGGGGTACTATGGCTATCGACTTACACTGCCACACAAAGATTTCCGACGGCTCTATGGGCATTGACGAGCTGCTGGCGACAGCGAAGCGACGAGGCATTACAGCGCTCGCTATCACCGATCACGATGCCATCGCAGGCGCTACCCGCGCGGTCATCGCCGGAAAGCGCGTCGGCATCGATGTCATCCACGGTGTGGAGTTCTCCGCCTACGATCAGCAGCGCGGTCGCCGCGTACACATCCTCGGCTATTTATGCGACTTCCCCGACCGTCTTGAGGGAATGTGCCGCCGTACCAGTGCCGCGCGCCGCGCCGCCGCCACCGAGATGGTGCGCAAGGTACTTCGCTACTATCCTATCATCCCCGACTCCATCGCCCGCTGTGCATCCGGCAGCTCAGCGATCTACAAGCAGCATATTATGCATGCGCTGATGGACGCAGGCTATGCCGCCTCGATCTTCTGCGAGGTCTATGAGAAGCTCTTTAACCGCGAAAACGGCTGTGCGTATGTCGCAGTCGACTACCCCGACGTTCACGAGGTCATCGATCTCATCCACAGTGCAGGTGGTCTCGCGGTACTGGCACATCCCTACACCTACCGCAGCGAGGAACTGATGGAGGAGCTGGCCGCCTCCGGCAAGATCGACGGCATCGAGGTATGGCGTCCCACCCACTCTGAAGAACAGGTTGCGTCTCTCTCAGCCTTCGCCGAACAGCACGGTCTGCTGATGACCGGCGGCAGCGATTTTCACGGGATGTATGCCAAGACCGTCCGCCCGCTCGGCTGTCAGGCACCTGAAGACACCGTTCAGAAAATGCGCGCCTACAAGGCACAGAGGACGCGCGGTTAACAAATTGACACCAGGAGGCAACCACAATGAGTCATTCCTACAAGACCCAAGGCGTTTGCTCCCGCAACATCTCCTTCGATATCCGCGACGGTCGCGTGTATGACGTCCGCTTTGACGGCGGCTGCAACGGCAACACACAAGGAATCTCGGGTCTTGTTGACGGTATGCCCGTCGACGAGGTCATCCGCCGTTTGTCCGGTATTCGTTGCGGCTTCAAGGGCACATCCTGCCCCGATCAGCTCGCCAAGGCACTGGAAAAAGCAACAAAAGAAATTTAAGCGAATGCTGTTGCAGGATTTCTGTAACAGCATTTTCTGTGTAAAGGAGGGATCGCGATGCATCTACCGCAGGCGTTCTGCGAACGAATGAAACCGCTGCTCGGCAGTGAATGGGCGGCGTTTCTTGCCGCCTACGACGCCCCGCTACGCCGAGGGCTACGGGTCAATACAGTAAAACTCTCCGTGCAGGATTTTTGTGCACTGTTCCCGTTGCCGCTGTCCCCTTCCCCGTTTGCGGCAGACGCATTCTATCTCGATACACCGCACAAGGCGGGAAGTGATCCGCTGCACCACGCGGGCGCGTATTATATGCAGGAGCCGTCCGCAACATCAGCCGTCACCGTGCTCGCACCACAGCCGAACGAGAAGATTCTCGATCTCTGCGCCGCGCCGGGCGGTAAATCGACGCAGATCCTCGCCGCGCTCCGCGGCAACGGACTATTATGGAGCAACGAATATGTCCTCGCACGCGCACGCATCCTCGAGCAAAATCTCGAGCGGTGCGGCGCTCGTCGGCAGGTCATTTCCAGCAGCGATACCGCCAAGCTGTGCGGTGCGCTCACTGACTATTTCGATGCGGTATTGGTCGACGCTCCCTGCTCCGGCGAGGGAATGTTCCGTAAGGAGCCGCAGGCGCTGACCGAATGGAATGTTGAGAACATCCATTTGTGCGCCGCGCGGCAAACCGAGATCCTGCACAACGCCTCATTGGCGGTACGACCCGGTGGAAGACTCGTCTATTCGACCTGCACCTTTGCTCCTGAGGAAAACGAGGCAGTCATCGCGCAATTCCTCGCAAATCATCCCCATTTTTCGCTCGTCCCGATTGCGGTGCCTTGGGGGGTTCCCGCGTTCGATTTCGACCGCATCCGCACATATTCCGATGTTGCTGTCTGTACGGCGGACCTGACCGCCTGTCGCCGGATCTTCCCGCAGCACGGCGGGGAAGGACATTTTATCGCCCTGCTTCAGCGCGCGGAGGATGCACCCCCCAACCCGCCGCAGGCATACACGCCACCGACAAAAGACGTAAACCGCGTCGCCGCACGTGAGCTGTACGAGGAATGTTTTATTGATCCCCCAATCGGCGAATTTGTCACCTTCGGCGACTGCGTGCGACTGCTGCCGCCCGATCTCCCCGCTCTGACAGGGATTAATATCCTATCCGCAGGCATCCGCGTCGCCGAGGTGTGTAAAAATCGCCTCGAGCCAAGCCACAGTGCCTACTTAGCCACCTCGCTCGCCGATTGCCGCCGCGGCGTCTCGTTTTCCCCCGACGATCCTTGCCTGACGGCGTTCCTCCACGGTGAAGAACTCACCCTCGATGGCGAAAAAGGCTGGACGGCGGTCGGTGTCGGGAATTTGCCCGTCGGCTTCGGAAAATGTGCCGGCAAACGTCTCAAAAACCGCTACCCGAAAGGCTTGCGCTTACTGTAAGCACTTAAACAGGAAATTATAAGGTAAAATATTACTATATTTATACAATATTTATACGATTTTCTCGCTAACCTCTTGCAAATGACCGCGAAATCGGTTACAATAGGACTGTTCGTGTGTTATGTTTTTAACAGACAATCTATTTTTGAAAGGAAGTCATATTATGAGCTATCTGAGCAAAAAGACTGTAGAAGACTTGAAGGTTACCGGCAAGCGCGTGCTGGTACGCTGCGATTTCAACGTGCCGCTGAAGAACGGCGTCATCACCGATGAAAACCGCATTGTTGCCGCTCTGCCTACCATCCAGTACCTGATCAACAACGGCGCAAAGGTCATCCTCTGCTCCCACCTCGGCAAGCCGAAGGGTGAGGCGAAGCCGGAACTGTCCCTCGCTCCCGTGGCTGTACGCCTGAGCGAGAAACTCGGCAAGGACGTGGTTTTCGCCGCGGACGATAACGTGGTGGGCGACAACGCCAAGGCGGCTGTCGCCGCTATGAAGGACGGCGATGTTGTGCTGCTGCAGAACACGCGTTACCGTGCGGAAGAGACTAAAAACGGCGAGGCTTTCTCTCAGGAGCTGGGCACTCTGTGCGACCTCTTTGTCAACGACGCCTTCGGCGCGGCTCATCGCGCTCACTGCTCTACCGTGGGTGTGGCTTCCTATGTCGAAGAATCCGCTAACGGCTATCTGATGGCCAAAGAGGTGCAGTATCTCGGCAGCGCTGTGAACGATCCCGCCCGTCCCTTTGTCACCATTCTCGGCGGCGCCAAGGTCGCCGACAAGCTGAACGTCATCGAGAACCTGCTCAATAAGGCGGATACCCTCATCATCGGCGGCGGTATGGCTTACACTTTCCTCGCCGCCAAGGGCTACGGCGTGGGCACCTCCCTGTTGGACAGCGAGAAGATCGACTACTGCCGCGAGATGCTCGCGCGCGCTGAGGAGAAGGGCGTTAAGATCCTCCTCCCCGTCGACTGCACCATCGTGAAGGAGTTCCCCAACCCCATTGACGCTGAGATCGACGTGACTGTCGTGGCTTCCAATGCCATTCCGGATGATATGATGAGTCTCGATATCGGTCCTGCGACCGCTGAACTGTATGCCGCTGAAGTGAAGAGCGCCAAGACGGTCGTGTGGAACGGTCCGATGGGCGTATTTGAGAACCCCACGTTGGCTAAGGGCACCATCGCGGTTGCCAAGGCTTTGGCTGAGACCGATGCCACCACCATCATCGGCGGCGGCGATTCCGCTGCGGCTGTGAATATCCTCGGCTTCGGCGACAAGATGAGCCACATCTCCACCGGCGGCGGCGCCTCTCTGGAATTCCTGGAGGGCAAAGAACTGCCCGGCATCGCGGCAATGAGCGATAAATAATGAACAAAAAGGAGTATTAAATTATGGGTAAATATGTCATCGCCGGTAACTGGAAAATGAACAAAACTCCGGCAGAAGCTACCGAACTGATCAATGCGATCAAGCCGCTCGTCGCGGATGCGACCTGCGACGTGGTCGTGGGTGTCCCCTTTGTTGATCTGCCTGCCGCCCTCGAGGCGACTGCGGGCACCAACATCGGTGTTGCCGCACAGAACTGCTACTGGGAGAAATCCGGTGCGTTCACCGGTGAGATCGCGGCGGATATGCTGCGCGCGATGGGTGTCGGCTACGTCATCCTCGGTCACAGTGAGCGCCGCACCTACTTCGGCGATACTGACGCCACCGTGGCGAAGCGCGTGCGCGGTGCGCTGGATGCGGGTCTGACCGTTATCCTCTGCGTGGGTGAATACCTCGAGCAGCGCGAGCAGGACATCACCGGCGAGGTGGTCGCGATGCAGACCAAGATCGCACTCGACGGCGTATCCGAAGAGGAGCTGAGCCGTGTGATTATCGCCTACGAGCCTGTTTGGGCGATCGGCACCGGCAAGACCGCGACCGCCGAGCAGGCGAACGAGGTCTGCACGCTCATCCGCAAGGTCATCGCGGGTCTGTACAACGAGACGGTGGCGAAGGCAGTCACCATCCAGTACGGCGGCTCGATGAATGCGGCGAACGCGGCGGAGTTGCTCGCGATGTCTGATGTCGACGGCGGTCTGATCGGCGGCGCTTCCCTGAAGGCCAATGACTTCGCCACCATCGTCGCGGCGGCGAAATAAGCGAACAGACACAAGAGGGCGAGGCTGTTATGCCCGCCCTCTTTTCATGAAAGGCGGTATTGCGAATGAAAAAGCCCTTAACACTCATTATTATGGACGGTTTCGGCTTCAACCCCGACACCTACGGCAACGCCATCTCAGCGGCAGCCACCCCGAACCTCTCTAAGCTCTTTGCGGAGAACCCCACCACCCAGATCGGTGCCTCCGGTCTGGATGTCGGTCTTCCCGACGGGCAGATGGGCAACAGCGAGGTCGGGCACACCAACATCGGCGCGGGTCGCGTGGTGTATCAGATGCTCGTCAAGATCTCCAAGTCCATTACCGATGGTGATTTCTTCGATAACAAAGCGCTGCTCGGCGCAATGGAAAACTGCAAGGCGAATAACTCTGCTCTGCACCTAATCGGTCTGCTGTCCGACGGCGGCGTACACAGCCACATCGAACACCTCTACGGTTTGCTCGAGATGGCGAAGCGCCACGGCCTTGATAAGGTCTATGTCCACGCGCTGATGGACGGTCGCGACGTGCCGCCCTCCTCGGGTGTCGACTTTATGGCACAGCTGTGCGATAAAATGAATGACATCGGTGTCGGCAAGGTCGCGACCGTGATGGGGCGCTACTATGCGATGGACCGCGACTTCGCGTGGGATCGTGTGGAAAAAGCCTACGCCGCGATGGTCTACGGAGAGGGCAACGTCGCTGACAACGCTGTCGAGGCAATGAAAGCCTCCTACGCCGCGGATGTCACCGACGAGTTCGTCCTCCCCACCGTGCTGGAAAAGGACGGCATTATCAAGGCGAACGACAGCGTGGTCTTCTTCAACTTCCGTCCCGACCGTGCACGTCAAATCACCCGCACCTTCGTCGATCCCGCATTTGACGGTTTTGAGCGCAAGAAGGGTTTCTTCCCGCTCAAGTACGTCTGTATGACCAGCTACGACGCGACGATGCCGAACGTGGATGTCGCGTTCGAACCGCAGGAACTGACGATGACGATGGGCGAATATATCAGCACACAAGGGATGACCCAACTGCGTATCGCCGAAACGCAGAAATACGCTCACGTGACCTTCTTCTTTAACGGCGGTGAGGAACGTACTTTCCCCGGTGAGGATCGTATCCTCATCCAGTCGCCTGACGTACCCACCTTCGACCTTAAACCCGAAATGAGCGCCTATGAGGTGTGTGACGCGGTTGTCGAGCAGATAAACAGCGGCAAGTATGATGTCATCATCCTCAACTACGCCAACTGCGATATGGTCGGTCACACCGGCATTTTCGACGCCGCTAAAGCGGCGGTCGAAGCGGTCGACACCTGCGTCGGTCGCACGGTCGAAGCCACCCTCGCGATGGGCGGCAAGGCGATCATCACCGCCGATCACGGCAACGCCGACAAGATGTATGAGCCCGACGGCTCCCCCTTCACAGCACACACCACCTTCCCCGTTCCCTTCTGCGTGATCGGCAAGGAGTGCAAACTGCGTGACGGCGGCCGTCTCGCGGACATCGTCCCGACGATGCTTACCCTGCTCGATCTGCCCCAGCCTACCGAAATGACCGGCGAAACGCTGATTATCGGTTGATATCAACAAAGAAAGACGGCATAGTCAAGGCTATGCCGTCTTTGTTTATTGTAGATCGCGCGACATCTTTTCGATGCCGAATAGTTTTCTCAACAGACCGCCGAGCAATTTCGGACTCTTGATAACCACCACACGCATATGTACCGCCTCCGTCACCGTTTTCCACAGGAGACCCCGCAGAGGATCAACGCCGCTGCAAGCAGCACGACCATCAACTTTGACGGGAGAATGGTACAAGCCAGCAGTCCGATCCCGAACGCCGCAAAAAGCCAACCGCTCGAGTCGTTGCGCCTGTTACCGCGGTTTCTGCATCGCATATTACTCGCCCTCCCGTTAACGTGATCGCCTGTGTCTATTATCAGACTATGCACATCATGGGAGTTGGGTGTCAACCTTTTGAACGAAAGACCAGTAACGCACCATCCGAAAAAGTGATCTCGCAGGGTGTGTCTTCCGCCGCGTTGCTGACACACAGCGGATCAGATGGCTGCAGATCATAATCATTCAACTCATACGACGCCCCACGAATCGACAGTCCGTGCACCGTGCCGCCGAACGCAAACAGCGACAGCGACCATTCGGGCATCGGCTGGACAATATACGGCGAGGAAACAACTGCACAGATGCGATTGTCACCGTCCGCCATTTCGGCGTGAAGACCCATTTCGGCGAGCCGTACGAGTAACAGTGTTGCGGCATATTGATGATCCAACCGCCCGCCGATGCAACCAAGCAGGAGAAAATCGGAAAATCCCTTGTCCCGCGCATATTCAATCGCCGCCGCGGTGTCCGTGCAGTCCTTGCGCACGGGCAGGCGCACAATCTCAACCGAATCGGGCAATCGCGGTAAAGTCGAGGAATCAAAATCCGCCACGATCGCCGTCAGTGTCACACCAAGACTCTCGGCAAGCTTCCACCCGCCGTCTGCGGCAATAAAGGTGTCGTCGGGACGTAACAGTTCGCGCAGAGCGGATACGTCGGACACGGGCGCGGCAGATATGATTACACAGCGACTCATCCTTTTCCCCACTCCTTTTTATCCTTTACCGCCTCATACATCGTCACATAGCTCTCATAGCGAGAACGGGCGATCTGCCCCTCCTCTACCGCCTGGCGCACACCGCAATTCGGCTCCTTGTAATGCGCGCAGCCAATGAAGCGGCACTTATCCACAAAGGGCGCAAACTCGCGAAAACAGCCGGGCAGTTCATCCTTATCGATCGGTTCGACCTGCTCAAGATCGAGCGAAGAAAAGCCGGGGGTATCTACGATATAGCCATCCGCCAAATGATACAGCGTCGCCGTGCGGGTGGTATGACGACCACGGCCAAGTTTCCGGCTGATCTCACCCGTCTCCAGCACAAGCGACGGATCGATCGCGTTGAGGATACTGCTCTTCCCGACACCTGAGTTGCCCGAAAACACGCTGATGTGTCCTGCAAGTCGACGACGCAGGGGCTCGAGAGTCTCAGGCTGATACGCCGACACCGTATAGCACTCAAGCCCCGCTTTGCGGTAGATCTCCTCCAGTTCGGTCGGATCGGCAAGATCTGCCTTATTGATGACTACGATGGGCGTGATGCTTTTCTTCTCCGCGATGGCGATCATCTTATCCAGCACCAACGTATTGGTCGTCGGCTGGCAGACAGATGCCACAAGCACCAGTAGATCTAAATTCGCCACCGGAGGGCGAAGCAAGCTATTACGCCGCTCCAGCACCTGCGTAAGAAACCCTTCGCCCGAAGGTTGCACCTCGATCTCGACACGATCGCCCGCTACAGGCGTGATGCCCTGTCGGCGAAACGATCCTCGCGCTCGGCAGGTATATACCGCATCGGCGGTCTCTACATAGTAGAAACCGCCGATGCCGCATAAAATAATTCCTTGCTTAGAATTCGTCATAATTTACCGCCTTAAACCGTCTCATCACCAACGGGTTCAACCGATTCGGAGTCTTGCTCAGGCGAAGACTCAGCCTCATCAGACACAACCGATTCCTCGGTGACAATCGGCGTGGTGGTCGTCGTAGCAGTCGTCGTAGTCGTGGTCGGCTCAGGGAATTCTTGCTTGCTGAGCAGCTGATACGTACCATCGACACCGCTGACTTGGAACTCGGCATAGGTTACATAATCACCTGAGCCGGCTTTTCTGATCTTGACCGTGACTTTATAAGAATCCTTGGTCAGTTTGGTAACAAACTCAAGGGTACCGATATCCTTCGGCATAATATTTGCGTGCTCCGCGGTAAGGTCGGAATCCAGATTGCCGCCCACATAGAACTGCAGATCCACCGTCATATCGGTGTTGGGCATCTCCAATACGATCTCCACATCGCGGAAACCGGTGCTCACCTTAAGCACGATCTCCGCATCGGGATACTGATCGATCGTATGATCCGGCGAAACCTCCACGACCGTCCCCTTCGGGGCACTGCTGTTGACCTCCTCGATCGTGATCTTGGTCTGGTCAAATCCGGCAGTTACCAGCTTTTCGATAGCGGCATCCTTGGAGATGTTTTCAATATTCGGCATATCGATCGGCTCTGCCTGTGGCGTGCCGCTACTGATAAACATCGTGATGGTGGAGCCGTATTCCACCTGTGCACCGGCCTCGGGATCCAGACGAATAGCCATTCCCTCATCAACCTCGGCGCTGCTCTCCATCGTCTCATCCACCTTGAAGCCGGCGAGTTCCAGACGACGACGGACATCATTCGGCTTCTCACCGGGGGTCATCGTCGGCACGGTCTCCTTTTTCGAGCCCTTACTGATGTACAGCGTCACTGTGCCGCGCATCTTAATGGTCGTACCGGCGGCAGGCTCCTGCTTGAACACATAACCCTCAGGCTGTTCGCTGTTATATGCCTGCTCGATCTGAATCGTGTAGTTGCCGATCTTCTCGTATGTCTGCACCTCGTCATTATAGTGCATGCCAACGAAATCGTAGACCGCAATATTATCCTTCTTACCGCTCTGCAATAAACGCGGAAGAATAAACGCCAACGCCGCCAGAGCAACCACCGCGATCGCCGCCGCTACCGCGATGAGGATCGCCATCGTCGAGGTCTTTTTCTTATTATCGTTTTCGTTCTTGGCTTTATTCTTACGAGGCTTTGTGCTCAATTCATCCTCGCCGCGCACACGGGTGATCACGTCGACATAGCGGGTAGGCGTTTCATCCACAAAATAGGTATACGCGAACTTGATCGACGGGTTGCGCTTAAATTCATCAATGTCGCTGAGCATCTCCGCCGCAGACTGATACCGTTTGTCGACATCCTTCTGCATCGCCTTGATGGTGATCTGCTCAAGACCCTCAGGCACATCCTCGTTGATGTGATGCGGCATCGTCGGCTCGGACTGCATCTGCATAATCGCGACCGACACCGCGTTATCCGCTTCAAACGGCAGACGACCCGTCAACATCTCGTACAGCACCACACCGACAGAATAAATATCCGCCTTTTCGTCGGTGATCTCACCGCGCGCCTGCTCGGGGCTGATGTAATGCACCGAACCGATCGCCTTCTCGCCATCCATTGTCGCGCGCATCTCGGTGCGAGATAAGCGTGCGATACCGAAATCCGTCACCTTGATCGTGCCATCCGAAAGCAACATAATATTCTGCGGCTTGATGTCGCGATGAACGACGCCCTTATCGTGAGCGTGCTGCAACGCGCGCAGGATCTGCACGGTAAAGTGTACCGCCTCTTTCCAACGGATGTCCTTACGCTGATCAAGATACTCCTTGAGCGTAATACCGTCAATATACTCCATTACGATATACTGTAGATGCTGACCAAAGCCCACATCCAACACCTTGACAATGTTCGGGTGATTCAGAATGGCGATCGCTTTTGACTCATTACGAAAACGGCGGGTAAACTCCTCATTTGTCAGAAATTCGTCCCGCAGGATCTTAACAGCGACCGTACGATCGTCTACGCTGTCGTATGCCTTATACACATAAGCCATACCGCCGACACCGATCAATTCGCGCATCTCATAACGACCGTCCAGTCGTTTGCCTAAGTACTTATCCATTGATCATTCCTCAACTTTCTCAATTAGTCATTCGGTCAACCATCCTGTTCCATCAGAACAGTCGTGATATTATCGGTTCCGCCGGCATCCAGAGCCGCCGAGATCAAGTGATCGACCAGCAAGCCCTGTTCGCTGAGCTGCCGGCGAAGAACATCATTTTCCACCATATTGGTCAGACCGTCGGTGCACAGGAGAAGCTTATCGTTCGGCATGAGCTCAAGCTCGTCGTATTCTCCTTCTTCCATCGCCGACACACCGAGCGCGCGGGTGATGAAATGCTTTCGCGGATGAGAACGCGCCTGCTCTTCTGTGAGCTGTCCGCTCTCGATCATCTCCTGCACGACCGAATGATCGCGGGTGATCTGCTGTAAAGTGTTATCCCTATACAGATATAGGCGACTGTCACCGACGTGAGAAATGTACGCAGCCTTGCCGCACACGATGACAGCGACCACGGTCGTGCCCATTCCTTCGTATTGCGGCTCTGTCTTTGCGCGATCAAAGATTTCGATATTGGCCGCTGCCATGGCACTGGCCAAGAGATTGGCGGGAGAACGCGGGGGATTACCGCTCACGTAGCCTTCGCAAATACGATTCGCGATGATATCAACGGCTATGTTGCTCGCAACACTACCGCCGTTCGCGCCACCCATACCGTCACACACCACAGCATAAACACCGCCGCTTTCCAATGTGCCGTATCGCATCGCGTCCTGATTACTGCTGCGCACAAGACCGATGTGGGTATCTCCGGTCACTTTCATGGTAACGCCTCCTTTCTTTCATCCTTTTGGTCGGCTTGCCGTCGCAGCTGACCGCAGGATGCGTTGATATCCGCTCCCAATGTGCGGCGTACCGTCACATTGACGCCCCGCTTCTCCAGCACCTTCATAAAGGATTGGATGCGTAGGCGGGAACTGCGCTGTTGGGCTTTGCCTGCCACGGCATTCACCGGAATGAGATTGACGTGACACAGCATTCCTTGCAACCGATCAACTAACTCCTCAGCGTGCTCGTCGGCATCGTTGACACCATCGATCATCGCATATTCAAAGGAAATGCGCCGTCCGGTCGCCTCTATATACTCGCGGCACGCGGCAAGCAATTCACCGATCGGCCAACGCCGGTTCACCGGCATCGTGCGCGATCGAATCTCATCGTTCGGCGCGTGAAGCGAAATAGACAAGGTTAACGGGATCTGCTCCCGCATTAAGCGGCGGATCCCCGGCACGACCCCGCAGGTCGAGAGAGATATGTGGCGCATCCCGATATGGACACCGCCTTCTTCCCCCAACATACGGAGAAATTGCACCACGTTATCGTAGTTATCCAGCGGCTCGCCCATCCCCATCAGCACGATGGAAGATACCCGCACACCGGTGTCCCGCTGCGCGGTCTCGATCTGCGCCATCATCTCGGCGGCAGACAGATTGCGGACAAATCCGCCGATACCGGTCGCACAAAAGGTGCAACCCATTTTACAACCCACCTGAGTGGATAAGCATTGACTCCAGCCATGCTTATACTGCATCAGCACCGACTCGACAGTCTCGCCGTCGTCCAGACGGTAAAGATACTTGACCGTGCCGTCGATTGCCGACGTCAACTTGCGTAGGATAGTGACTCCTGGGACCGTGAAAGACTCGGCAAGCTGACAGCGCAGATCCTTCGGCAGATTGGTCATCTGCTCAAAGTCCGTCACGCCCGCGTCCAACCACGTGCGAATCTGCTTCGCACGGAAGGACGGCTGACCGTTTTCTCTCAGCCATTCGCCCAGCATCTCCTGCGTCATAGAGCGAATATCTCGGGAACTCACGCTGTCACCTCACCTTAACGAATGCGGCAATATAGAAGCCGTCGGTACCGTGAATATGCGGAAGTAAAGTTATCTGATGCGAGACGGGTAATCCCGCCTGCGAAAAACAGATATCCAGCGGCAACAGCCGCGGAGAAAACGCGGGATGCGCCATCAAAAACGCCTCCGCCACCTGCTCGTTCTCTTCGGGGCGCAGAGTGCAGGTCGAATACTGCAGTACCCCGCCCACACGCACAAGCTTTGCCGCCTGCGACAATATCTGCAACTGTAACGCAGGCAGATCGGCAAAATCAGCGAGATCCTTATAGCGGATCTCGGGCTTGCGACGGACGACGCCCATCCCCGAGCAAGGCGCGTCGCAAATCACGCGATCAAATCGCCCTACTAGCTCATCAGCAGGTGGCTGTGAAGCGTCACGGCGCACGGCGTTGATACAAGTCAGCCCGTATTCCGCCGCACGGCGGTTGATGGTCGCACATTTCTGCTCATACAGATCGGTGGCTTCGATCACACCACGGTTATTCATATACTGTGCAACCGTCAGGCTTTTACCTCCGGGGGCGGCACACACATCAGCGATGCGTTCATCCGGCTGTGCCCCGAGTGCGAAACAGCACCACTGAGATGCGGCGTCCTGAGAGTAGAAAAGCGATCTTATCTCATCGGGCAGGCGGTGTAGTGCCTGCGCCGGGGATACACAAAAGGCGTTCGGCAAGCCGTCGATCGGCGTGCAGGTGATTCCCGTCTCCGTCAGCACGGCAGACAATGTCTCTGCCGTCGTGCGGCAGGTGTTGACACGAATATAGGCAGGCGGCGCTTCATTTAGGCTCTTCAGCAACCCACACAACCGCTCTTCGCCGTATGCCTGTCGCCAAGCGCGGATATGCGCCCGCGGGCAAGAATAGCGAATCTCCAGTCCTTTATCGGTGTCGGGCAATTCGCTGAGCAGGCGATCCGCCTCACGCTGAACACTGCGCAACACGCCGTTGACAAACCCCGAAAGGCGACCGCACCCAAAGGCGCGAGTGAGCGACACGCACTCATTGATCGCCGCGAACGCGGGAACGCCGTCGGTGAACAGCAACTGATACACCCCTACGCGCAAGATCTCCCGCACAGCGGGTGACATCTGCTTGACGGGTGTAGAGGACAGCTTGTTGAGTAAATAATCAATGGTCAAGCGGCGTTCGGTCACGCCGTAGACGAGCCGCGCGGTCATCGCCCGCTCGGAAGGTGGCAACACCTGCCGTTCGAGCAGCTCGTCGAGCACGATGTTCGAATAGCCGCCCTGCTCCTGTATGCGCAGAAGCGCCGTCACCGCCGCGTGGCGGGCATCCGTCTTCGGCGTCATCCCAGCACCGTCCCGATTGCGATCGGATGACCGCGCAGGTAATCCGCCGCAACCATACGGCGTGAGCCCTCGGCTTGCAGTTCTTCGATAATCAGCGTCTTGCCGTCACCGCAGGCGACCGTCAGCGGCGATGTCGCCACCACTGTGCCCGCAGAAGCGTCCGTCGTGCCGCCGACCGAAGTGCGGTAGAGTTTCATCATCTTATCTTCCACACGAAAGGTAGCCACGGGCCACGGATTTAATCCACGCACTTGATTGTGCAGAGTTTGGGCATCCTTATTCCAACACACGGGACACATAGACTTATCCAACATCGACGCGTAGCAAGCGCCCTCGGTCGGCTGTGGCATTGGGGTGATCTCTCCGCGAGCAAGACCGTCCAGCGTACGGCTGAGCAGGTCTGCCCCATCCGCCGCCAGAAGGTCGAACAGCTCGCCGCCGGTCATCGTATCCGAGATCGGACGGCGGGACATCAGTAAAATATCCCCCGTATCGACGCCCTCGTCAAGCTTCATGGTGGTAACGCCGCTCTCGGCGTCACCGTTGAGCACCGCCCACTGGACGGGCGCAGCTCCGCGATAACGTGGCAGCAACGAGCCATGAACGTTGATACAACCATACGGGGTCAGATCGAGAATACGCTTCGGCAGAATCTTGCCGTAGGCGACCACAATGATCGCATCCGCGCCGATCGCGCTCAGTTGTTCATAGCACTCATCCGTCTTCATCGACGAGGGTTGGTAGACGGACAGTTTATGTGCCTGAGCGCACACTTTGACCGCAGGTGGGGTCAATAGTTGCTTGCGCCCGACGGGTTTGTCAGGCTGTGTAACCACCAGCGCGATCTCGTGACCATCCTCGATGAGACGCTCTAACGCGGGCACAGCGAAATCCGGTGTGCCCATATAAATCAGTTTCATAGCCGTGCCCTCCCTTTCATTGTTATTTCAGTTCATCAGGTGCGAGCATTCGCTCGACCTTATCCTTGAACACGATGCCATCAAGATGATCGCATTCGTGCTCAGCACATTCCGCCGCAAGCCCTTCCAGTGTAACGATGAAGAACTTGCCTTCGCGGTTTTGCGCTTGCAGTTTAACCACCTCGGGGCGGATGATCAGTCCGTATTCTCCCGGACTGGAAAGACAGCCCTCCACACACTCCTGCGTGCCTTTGGTCTCCAAGATCTTCGGGTTAATACACTCCTTGAATCCATCACCCGTGTCCATAATAAATAAGCGGCGCAATACACCGATCTGCGGTGCCGCCAGACCGACACCGTCCGCTTTTTGCAGGGTGTCCGCCATATCATCGAGCAGCTGCCAAAGCCGCTCATCGAATTTCTCGACAGGACGGCACAGCTTATGCAGAGCTTCATCCTTATCGGTCAATATTGTTCTGATCGCCATTGTCGGCTCTCCTCTCATCTGTCACAGCATTACGGCCGGGTTGATGTCCACATAGACATTCACCTGCCGATTTTCCGGTGTGTCGTGGAAGGTGCGCAGTAACTGTCGCACAAGTTCCCGCATACGGGCTGTGTTCTTCGCTTTAATGAGTAATTTGTAGCGGTATTTCCCCGCCACGCGCAGAATACTCGCAGGGGTGGGATCCAGCGCGATCATCGGAAGGTCGCGATAATCCGCCGTCGCCGCCACGCGCAATTGTTCGAGCAAACGTCGGCAGGACTGCCGCACCGCTGTCTCGGATACACCCGTAAAGCCGAACATAAACAGATCGGCATACGGCGGATAGTGCATCATCTTACGCGAGGCGATCTCGAGCTCATAGAAGCTCTTATAATCCTGCGCCGCCGACAATTCGATGATCACATTGTCGGGGGTATAGGTCTGGATGATCGCTTTCCCCTGCTGTTCGCGGCGGCCTGCGCGACCGATCACCTGCGTGAGCAGAGAAAAGGTGGTCTCAAAGCTGCGATAATCATCCGCATACAACGATTGGTCTGCCGACAGCACACCGACCAGTCCAACCTGCGGGAAATCCAGTCCCTTCGCCACCATCTGCGTACCGATCATAATGCGATAATCGCCCTTGGCAAAGGATTGGAACTTATTTTCATAAGAAAAGCGGGACATCGTCGTGTCGGTATCCATTCGCAATATCGGCACGTTGGGGAATTTCTCCTCCAGCTCCTTCTCCACCAACTGTGTGCCAAGACCCGCGTAGCGGAGCTTATCCGACTCGCAAGACGGGCATTTGGCGGGTGGACGCTGGGTATGTCCGCAATAGTGGCACAGCAAGCGATCGTTCGCCCGATGATAGGTCATCGAAATACTGCACGACGGGCAGGTGATCACCTGCCCGCAGGAGCGGCAGGACAACTGTGTGTGAAACCCGCGACGATTAAGCAACAGGATCACCTGTTGATCGTTATCGAGGCAGGTCTGTATCGCGCGATACAGCGTATCGCCAATGATGCTGTCACCGAGTGTCTCACCGCGCAGATCCGAAACCTCCACCGTCGGCAGTTGTGCATCGCCATAGCGGCTGTCCAGCGTCACCAACGTGTAACGTCCGACAGAAGCGGCATGATAGCTCTCGATCGACGGGGTCGCCGAGGTAAGCAGCAACAACGCCTTATGATGCGCACAACGGAAACGCGCGATGTCACGCGCGTGATAGCGGGGATTAGAATCGGATTTATAGGTGTGCTCCTGCTCCTCATCCATTACGATCAGTCCGAGGTTATCGCAGGGAGCAAACACTGCCGAGCGCGTACCGACGACAATGCGTGCGTCACCGCGTTTGATGCGTTTCCACTCATCCATCCGTTCACCGATGGCAAGACCGCTGTGCAGTACCGCTACACGGCGCCCGTATTTGCGAATAAACAGTTCCATCATCTGCGGCGTCAGCGAGATCTCGGGCACGAGCACAATGACCTGTTTGCCGTCCGCGAGCACGCGGTCGATCAAATTCATATAGACGGCGGTCTTGCCGCTGCCGGTCACACCGTACAGCAGAGCCGCCGCCGCTTCCTCACGCTCGTATAAGCCGAGTAGTGTAGAATATGCGTGCGTTTGCTGTTCATTCAGGATCTTTTGTACGATTTCGGGGGCATCTTCGGCGTTCTTGTACGGCGAGCGAAGCACCTCGGCATCGTAGATCTCCACGAGTCCTTTTTTCTCCAGTGCAGTCACCACCGCGGCAGTCACGCCGGTGAAATAGCAGACCTCTTTGACCGAGGCGGCACCGACATCCTCGAGCAAGGACAGCACCGATTGCTGTTTTGCGGTCAGCTTCGGCGCGGTCGCTTCTTCAGGATTGGATCTCAGCCGCACGGTGCGGATCGACGCATCGCCGATGTGGCGAAACGCGTCCTCCGAACGACGAAGAACGCCGATCTCGAGCAGATGACGCAGGGCGGGAGCATCCGCCTGCATCCCTATGCGTTTGAGCAGCATCGCTTCGTCCGCGCCGCCGACACACTTGGATACAAAAGCGAGCAATTGCCGCTCATTGGGTGTCAATGTCTCCAGTACCTCAGGCGGAACATCTTCAGCGGGACGCAGAACAGGACGAATACGCATATACAACCCCGTCGGCAGCATCGTGCGCACCGCATCAAACAGTGTGCAAAAAGTGCGCTCCTGCATAAAGCGGGCAAGCGCCAACATCTCTGCATTCAACAGCGGCTCGTCGTCGATCACCGAATGAACGGGTTTTAAGCGAGTAACATCGGTTTCTGCCGAAACCTCCGTCACCAGTCCTTGACGGCGGCGGTTGCCGCTGCCGAACGGCACGAGAACGCGCACGCCGATCTGCGGCAAGCCGAGATCGCTCGACCAAAGGTAGGAATACTCCTTATCGAAGGAAAACGCTGCCTGCTCTACGGCGATCTTCACCGTCGTGCGTGTGATCGGCATCGTTATCCCTCCCCTTTTTCACCTACGGTAGATTATACGTCGTCGGACACAAACAAACTGCAATTGCCCTCGCGGAAATCCTGAATCGCCAGGCTGACCGGTTTCTCAATGATGATCTCCTTGTTGGCCTCCGCCTCCTCGGCGATCTGGCGGGCGCGCTTTGCAACGCCGACAACCACGGCGTAACGGCTGTTGTTGCCCTTCAATTCTTCAATGTCATTGGGTGCTAACATATCACTTTACCTCCTTGACGGTGTTTTCCATACGGGAATAGCGTAAACTTTCTGCATCGATGATGGTGTTGATGCGGGCGACCGCCTGCTCGACCTCATCATTAAGCACAACATATTGATAACGGGAAACGCAGGTAAGCTCGTGCTGTGCCGCCGCCAGTCGTCGCCCGATGACCTCATCGGTCTCGGTGCCGCGACCACGCAGACGATGCTCGAGTTCTTCCATCGACGGGACCGCAAGAAAGATCGACACGAGATCCTCCCGCTTATCCATCACCTTCTCGGCTCCCTGCACCTCGATCTCGAGAATAACGTTCTTACCCTCGTACAGCCAGCGCTGGATAGGCGCGATGGGGGTGCCGTAATAGTTCCCGTTATATTCGGCATACTCCAGAAACCCGTCGTTCGCGATGGTCTGCTCAAACTCCTCCCGCGTGCGGAAGAAATAGTGCACACCTTCTTGTTCGCCGAAACGGGGATCGCGGGTCGTCATCGAAATCGACAGCACCGTGTCCTTGCGCTTTTCAAGCAACGATTTGACGATCGTACCCTTGCCCGAGCCGGACGGACCGGACAGAACGATCAGCATACCCTCTTTATTCTTACTCATCGGTATCCTCCTCATCATCACTCATACGGTTCGCCACCGTCTCCGGCTGCACCGCGGACAGGATCACATGTTCGCTGTCCATCACCAGCACCGCGCGGGTGCGGCGACCGTATGTAGCGTCGATCAGCATGCCACGCTCCTTCGCATCTTGAATGATGCGCTTTATGGGGGCGGATTCGGGGCTGACCATTGCCACCACGCGTCCCGCCGCGACCATATTGCCAAAGCCGATATTGATCAGTTTCATACAGTATCTCCTATTCAATATTCTGGATCTGCTCGCGAATCTTCTCAATCTCCGCTTTAATGTCAACCACGATGCGCGTCAACTCCAGATCACTGCATTTTGAACCGATGGTATTGGTCTCGCGGTTGATCTCCTGCACGAGAAAATCCAGCTTACGACCGACCGCTTCATCGCCCGACAGCAGCCCGTCGAGCTGTTCAATGTGACTACGCAGGCGAACAGTCTCCTCCGCTACCGCGATCTTATCAGCATAGATCGCCGCCTCGGTCAGCAAACGTCCCTCGTCTACCGCCGCACCGTCAAGCAGCTCCCGCATACGGGCTTCGACCTTCTCCATATGCTCGCGTACCGTCTGCGGCGAACGTTCTTCGATCACCGCCACAGCGGAAAGGATCGTCTGACCGCGGGACAGCACATCCTCACGCAGGCGAGCGCCCTCGCGCTCGCGCATCGCAACAAACTGTTCGAGCGCGATATCGGTGACCTTCTGCACGGCGTTCCACACCGTGTCCTCGTCCACCGCGGTCTGATGCACCGTCAGCACATCGGGGTAGCGGGACAAGGTCGTCACCGAAACATCCTCACGAAGTCCGTACTTCTGCGCCATATCGCGCAGAACAGTCAGATAGTTTTCCGCCAGACCTTCGTTGACCAACACCTCGCTGCCCGCGCTCTCCAGCGCGTCGATCTGCACGAAAACATCGACCTTACCGCGGCTGATGCGCTGCTGCAGATAGTTCTTCAGCTTATCATCAATAAAACCGTAAACACGGGGCAAACGGCAGGAATATTCGAAGAAGCGATGGTTGACGGATTTGATCTCCACCGTGACGGACAAGCCATCAAGCATTTCCTGTCCGCGACCATAGCCGGTCATACTGCGTATCACAGACGATCCACTCCCTTTTGCTTATATTAAGAAGATACTACGTATCCCATTATTATTCACAGTACATTGTATCAGTTTTGCCCGCCACTGTCAAGAAAAACCGCGCTTTTTCAGTGGATTTTTGCGTGGCATTTCTCCCCTTGTGCCGCAACACAAAATAAAGCCCCGAAAGCAGTGCTTTCGGGGCTTTATCAAGGTTTCTTATTCTTCGACGGCTTCGATCTCGGTATCGAGCGCATCCTCGACCAAAAACTCATCGTCCAGTTCGTAGTCGAAATCCGCCTCTTCCTCGTACCACGCCTTTTTCTTCGCGCGGGCGCGCAAGGCAATGATCACAAACGTAGTCACGGCGGCGATCGCCGCGGCAACAGCGGCAACAATGATCCATTTAGCCGTTTTGCTCTTCATATTCCTTCTCCTCCTGATGCAGTAAAATGGGATTCGATTAGGCCTGTTGATATTATAATACAAATGCCGAAAATTGTCAAGGCGGCACGATATATCCGTCAAAAAAGCGATCGCCCATTCTGAGTGATCGCTTTTTATCGGGTTTATTCCGTTTTCTGCAGCAGGGAGGTGCCTTCCATAATCGCCTTGAAGGTATCGCCGTCCATCTTCTCGTCTTCCATCAGACGCTCAGCAACCTCACGCAGTTTATCCATATGGTCGGTGAGCGTCTTTTCGGTCGCAGTGTAACCATCGGAGAGCAGACGATAGACCTCCTTGTCGATCTTCGCGGCGATCTCCTCAGAATAGTTTCGGGTATGACCGAAATCACGACCGAGGAACACTTCATTTGCATCCGACGAGCCGTATACGATTGGACCGAGCTTATCGCTCATACCGTATTTAGTGACCATCTTGCGCGCGATCTCGGTCGCACGCTCGATATCATTAGACGCACCGGTGGAAATATCCTCCAGCGTCAGCGCCTCGGCAACACGACCGCCGAGCAACACTTGAATATCTTCCAACATCTCGCCGCGGCACTTATACGAACGATCTTCCTGCGGCAGGCTCATCGTGTAGCCGCCCGCCATTCCTCGCGGAATGATGGAGATCTGGTGTACGGGATCCTGCGTCGGGCAGAAATAGGTCACAACCGCATGACCGGCCTCGTGATAGGCCGTCAGCCGCTTCTCCTTCTCGGTCATCACGTGACTGCGCTTCTCTGTGCCGACGACCACCTTGACCGTCGCCTCCTCGATCTCCGCCATCGTGATAGCGCGTAAGCCCCGCCGCGCGGCGAGCAAAGCTGCCTCGTTGAGTAGGTTTTCCAGATCTGCGCCGGTGAAACCGGCGGTAGATTTGGCAATAACCATCAGGTCAACATCAGGAGCGAGAGGCTTACCTTTCGCGTGAACTTTCAGAATATCGGCGCGTCCCTGCAGATCGGGGGTGTTGACCACGATCTGGCGATCGAAACGACCGGGACGCATCAGCGCGTGGTCGAGGATGTCGGGACGATTGGTGGCGGCGATCATAATGATACCCTCGTTCGCACCGAAGCCGTCCATCTCGACAAGCAGCTGGTTGAGTGTCTGCTCGCGTTCGTCGTGACCGCCGCCGAGACCGGCACCGCGCTGACGACCGACCGCGTCGATCTCGTCAATAAAGATGATGCAGGGCGCATTTTTCTTCGCCTGATCAAACAGATCGCGCACACGGGATGCACCAACACCGACATACATCTCCACAAAATCCGAGCCGGACATCGAGAAGAACGGCACGCCTGCCTCCCCCGCGACCGCGCGGGCGAGCAGCGTCTTACCCGTACCGGGAGGGCCGACAAGCAGCACACCCTTCGGCACACGCGCGCCGAGTTCGGTAAACCGTGCAGGCGATTTGAGGAACTCGACAATCTCCTGCAACTCTTCCTTCTCCTCGTTGGCACCCGCCACGTCGTCGAAGGTGGTCTTGCGCTTATCGTCCTGCGCTTGTTTGATCTTTGCCTTGCCAAAGCCCATGATCTTGCCGCCGCCCTCGATGCTGTTCATCGAACGGCGCATCATAACGATCGACAGGATCACCGCACCAACCAACAACAGCGTCGGCAGCCAGTTAACAAGCCAGGAGGTGTTCTTTACTGGATCCCATTCAAATGTAATGTCGTTATTGGGGTTATCGTCGGCATAAGTCTCCATCACGATCGGGTCAACCGTCTGGATAAAATACGCAACGTTCGGCACTTTATAACTGACGACGTCTTTTTTATCGATCTTCCCGTCCTTGTTCACATCGGTGCGGAATTGCTCACGCAGAGTCAGTTCGACGCGACCCGTACCGAGATCCAGCGTATAGCTCTCCACCTGATCATCCAAAAAATAAGACAGATAGTCGGAATACACCTTCTCCTCGTTATTGGCAGTGGCACCGCCAAGTGCCATCCACATACCGATAAACAGCACGATCGGAATGCCGACGACCAGCAGAATGTTCCGCAACGTACGGCCGATGTTGTTCTTATTGGGCTCCAATTTGTTCACTCCTTAAACTCTGTCGGTTGTGTGCCGATCGGCAGCGCATCCATCTAAGAACGCACAGTATAGGATGGCTCGCCGTCAGTCAACCATACGAGAAAATGTTTGGTACTGTCGTCCGGACACACGCGGCTGTCGCACGCCACGCCGGGCATCAGCACAATACCTTTTTCATCGCATAACAATGGATAGGTGTCGCGGTCATAGGTCGGGATACGCAGCTCCTGAAATAAGCTTTTGAGCGTCTTTCCCACACGCCGTCCCGCAGGATGAAAGCGATCACCATCCCGTCGACTGCGCACCGTCAGACTGCCTTGTATTCTATCACAGTCGATCGCATAATTAAAGAACTTTTTATGAACATTTTGCAAAGACACGATTTCTTCCCGCGTGGCACTCTGCAAAACGTGCTCGCGATCATCCAAAATGAACCGCATCGGCAACGAATCCACGGGTATACACAAGGGCTGTGTCCGGCAATGATTGGCAAAGCCTTTTATTTGATCAGCGGAAACACACACCCGACAGCCATCGGGCAGATACACCGTGCCGCGGTTGACGGATAAGATCCCTTCCAGCGCATCGATATGCCGCTCGGTGTAGGAGCCGCATCCGCACTGTGCGAGTAAAAGCTTCCACATCCGAACACGCACCGAAGGCGGCTGTTGCAAAAACAGCGTCCGATTAACCGCGCCGTCCGCCAGACGAGCGTCGTCCAGCGCCTGTTCGGCAAGAGCGGTGAAGAAGCACTCGTCCTGCGATGCCGATGCGCGCAAACGCAGCAAAGCGCTCTCAACCGATGGGTTTAATTCTCGCAACAGCGGTAACAGTTGATGACGCACACGATTGCGCGTATAGACCGGATCGGCGTTCGTGCTGTCGACGATCGTCGGGATGCCGTTCTCCGCGCAATACGCCTCGATCTCAGCACGGGTGCAGTCGAGCAGCGGGCGCACGATCCGTCCCCGCTTAGCGGGAATGCCGCACAAGCCCCCGATACCGCTACCACGCAGGATATGCATCAGCACCGTCTCTGCGACATCGTTGGCATTGTGCGCCGTAGCGATGACATCCGCACTCTCCTCGCGGCAGACACGCGCAAACGCGTCATAGCGCACGCGGCGCCCCGCCTCCTCTGTGCCGATATTCCACTGCTTAGCAAGAGCACACACGTCCGCACGCTCAACAACACAGTCGATGCCACGCTCGGCACAATATGCACGCACGAGCGCCTCGTCGCGATCCGCTTCTTCCCCGCGCAGCCCATGGTGGATATGCACGGCGATCACACGCAAGCCATCTACGCGCCACGTATGCAACACGTGCAACAGCGCCATCGAATCCGCACCACCCGAAACACCGACGACCACGGTCGCCGGTGCGGTAAATAAACGGTTTTTATCTGTAAAGGCATACACCTTTTCAGTTAACAAAGGCGTGATCATACGCCCTCTCTCTGCGAGGACAACGCCGTAAACTGCGTGAACTCGCCGCTCCACGCCAACGGCACGGTACGCAAGTCGCCGTGACGGTTCTTCGCCACAATGACCTCCGAGGTGTCGGGCGCGGGCGCAGTATTGGGGTCTTGATTGTCATTTTTATAGTAGTCGTTTCGATACAGAAACAGCACCTGATCGGCGTCCTGCTCGATCGAACCGGATTCGCGCAGATCTGCCAGCGCGGGACGGTGGTTCTCCCCCTTCTTCTCCGTGCTACGGGAGAGCTGGGCACACACCATGATCGGCACGTTGAGTTCCTTTGCCATAATTTTCAGGCTACGGGTGATCTCGCTAACCTCCTGTACGCGGTTGTCGATGCGACGCGCGGAATGCATCAGCTGGAGATAGTCTATGACCACGAAACCGAGGTCTTTGATGCGGCGCAGACGCGCTTTCATCTCAGGGACGGTGATGCTCGCGGTATCGTCGAGATACAGCGGTGCCTGACAAAGCGCGCTCGATGCAACCGAAATGCGTCCCCATTCGTCCGCGGACAGATTGCCGACACGCAATTTCTTGCTCGACACACGCGCCTCGGACGACAGCAGACGGTTGACCATCTGCTCACGGGACATCTCAAGATTAAAGAACGCGACCGTCTTATTCTGCAGCATCGCCACGTTACGCGCAATATTCAGCGCAAAACTGGTCTTACCCATACCGGGGCGAGCGCCGACGATGATGAGATCCGAACGGTTAAGACCGCTGGTCACCTCGTCGAGTGTCGAGATGCCCGTCGGAATACCGACATACTGATCCCGCTCGTCGGAGGTCAACTTCCGAAAGATCTCATAGTTGCTTGCCAGCACGTCCTTGATGTGCATAAGCCCGCCGGTCTGGCGATCTTGTCGAATGTTGTAGATGCGCTGCTCTGCCGAATCGAGCAGCATATCCGTCTCCACCGACGGATCCATCGCTTCCTCGGTGATCTCGCGCGCCGCTTTAATAAGACAACGCGCCTCGTATTTATCCCGTACGATCTTCGCATAGTTCTCGAGATTGGATAAATACGGCACGGTATTCGCCAATTTTAATAAGTACGCTTTGCCGTCCTCGGTGGAGAAATACCGCTCAGCCTTGAGCGACTCCAACACCGTGACAAAGTCGATACGCTGATTTTCCAACATCTTCTGCAGCATAACGCGATAGATCGCCTGATGCTCCGGAAGATAGAAAAACTCCGTGCGCACCTTGTCCGCCAATACATTGATGCTGTCAGGCTCAACAAGCACCGCGCCGAGAACGGACTGCTCCGCCTCCAGGCTGTAGGGTAGGCCTAACCCGTCGTTCACTTGTTCTGTCCGGTCTGCCATAAAGACTTCCCTTCCCTTTCCGTTCTTTCTTGCATGTTATTCCGCAACAACGACCTGAATTTCTGCGGTCACGCCGGTATACAGCTTGATCTCGGCGGTGTAAGTGCCAAACGCTTTGATATCGTTCATCGTAATCTTGCGCTTGTCCACCTTGACACCGACCTGCTTTTCCAATGCTTCAGCGACCTCCTTGGTGGTTACCGAGCCGAACAAACGACCCGCACTGCCCGCTTTGGCGTGGATGGTGAGGGCTTGATTCTTCAACGTCTCTGCCGCGGCAAGAGCCGCGTCCTTCTCCACCTTCTTGTGATAAGCGACGGACTCCTCACGGTTGCGCAGTTCATTCATCGCCTGTGAGTCCGCCTCGACCGCCAAATTGCGGGGAAATAGAAAATTGCGCGCATACCCGTCGGAAACGGTCACGAGTTCCCCTTTTTTGCCCTGTCCTTTAACATCTTGTTTGAGAATAACTTTCATGGTGTGTACCTCCTATCACGCATTACTCTGCGTGGTTGTTATTAAAATAGTCATCGATCGCCGCGCACAAGCGCTCACGCGCCTCGGCAACCGTTGTATTCTTCAGCTGTGTGCCCGCCATTGTCAGATGTCCGCCACCGCCGAGCGCTTCCATAATAAGCTGAACATTACATTCGCCGTAGGAACGAGCAGAGATGATCACCTCATCCCCCGCGACACACAGCACGAATGAGGCTTTGATCCCCTGGATAGACAGCATTTCGTCCGCTGCCTGTGCGGGTACGGCACGGCAGGCAGAATAATCCTCATCCGACACGACGATCGCCGTATGGTGGTACTGCTCGGCCTTCGAGACCAGATCGCACTTCTTCTGATACATCTCCAGACCGCCCGAGAACATCCGTTTTACCGCGACGGTGTCTGCACCTAGACGACGCAGATGCGCGGCGGCCTCAAAAGTACGCACACCTGTGTGCAATACAAAATTGCGAGTATCGAGCATAATGCCGGATAGCAACGCATCCGCCTCCAAACGACCGATCAGCGACTCACCCATATATTGCAGAAGCTCCGTCACCAACTCGCAAGCCGAGGATGAAGACGGCTCGAGGTAGCTAAGCGACGTATCCTGTATATGGTTGACCAGCTTGCGGTGATGATCGATGATCGCTACGCGGGATGCCGCCTCGTAGATCTCGGGGCAGTCCAGCATATTCGCCGCATGGGTATCGGTAATGATGAGCAGTGTGCGGGGGGTGATGCTTTCGATGATCGCATCCGGCTCGGTGAACAGATCCGCCTTCCCCGCGTCGACATAGCGATCGTAGAGATCTCCCGCCATCGTCGAACGGCGACGCACCACCGTCACCGCCTCTTTCCCCATACAGCGGACCGCCACCGTCAGCGCGATCGCACTGCCGAGGCAATCGAGATCCGACTGACGGTGACCCATCACCAGCACACGGTCACTGGAACGAATGAGGTCGCTGAGCGCATTCGCGATTACGCGGGTACGTACCTTGGTGCGACGCTCCACACCCTTCGAGCGACCGCCGTAAAAATCAAAGCCATTGACTGTCTTGATCGCGGTCTGATCACCGCCGCGTGCAAGCGCCATCTCAAGCGCCTGCCGTGCCATATCTTCGCATTCTTGCATCGTTTTCCCCTGACCGACGCCGATGGATACCGTCACGGTCAGCCCATCCGCCGCGAACGCACCGCGAACGCGGTCAAGGATGGAGAAGCGATCCTTGGTCATTTCGTTGAGATGGCGGTTTTCCACCACCGCCATAAAGCGGTCGCTCGCAAACTTGCGCAGGATACCGCCCGACTGCACGATCCACTCGTCGAGCAATGTCTCGATCTGTCCCGCAATACGGGCGCGGGCGCTCTCGCGCATATTGGCGGTCGCCTCTTCAAGATTGTCAATGCACAGCATCAGCACCACGGGACGGCTGGCGGTGTATTCCGCCTCGATATCCTTGAGCGCGGTAACGTCGGAAAAATACAGCACAAACACCGTTTCATCGTCCGCCGCGCGGTTGATAAACGCAGTTAATTTCTTGTCGCCGCACCGAACGGCGACAACCGTCTTTTTGCCCAGATCTCTTAACGAGATGTCTGCAAACACCTCCGTCAGCATCAAACCAATCGCGTCCTTGCCGTCGAGGATCTTCTTGCAAAAGCGATTGTTGGCAAAGAGGATCTCACCGGCCGCGGTCACCGCCAACGCGGGCATCGGGAACGCCTTTAATTGCTCCTGCTGACGGGGGTCAAGCGATGTCAGCCACGCCTTATAAAACCCCTGCAGAATACAGCGATACCTTAGCACAAGCACAATCACCGCCGCATACAGCAAAAGGCACAGCACGCCGGCGACGATGCCGAGCGGACGTGCATAGTAAAAGAGCGCACCCGTCGAAGCCGTCGACACGAAAAGCAGCGCGACAGCCGTGACAGTTAGATTTCGGACACTCTTCTTCATACACGTTTGCTCCTTTCGGACAATTACACATCCATAATGATCGGCAGGATCATCGGGCTACGCTTGGTCTTCTGGAACAGCATACGGGACAGATCATCCCGCACACGGGTCTTCATCGTCGCCCAATCACAATGGGGATTGCGACAGCAATCCTCCAGTGCGCGATAAGCGACGGTCTTGATCTCGTCGATGAGACTCTCCGCCTCGCGCACATACACGAAGCCGCGGGACACGACATCGGGACCCGAAACGAGATCTCCTGTTGCACTGTCCACCGACGCGACTACGACGATGATGCCGTCCTCGGCGAGATGCTTACGGTCGCGCAGGACGATGCTGCCGACGTCGCCGACACCGAGACCGTCCACCAGCACACGACCCGCCTGCACCGTGCCGACCACTGCCATTTTATCGGCGGTCAGCTCAATGGTGTGGCCGATGCTTGTGATGAGTACATTTTGGCTCGGCATACCCATCATCCTCGCCAGTCCGGCGTGCTTATACAGATGCTTCTGCTCACCGTGGACGGGGATGAAGAACTTCGGCTTAGTCAAGCCGTGGATAATCTTGAGCTCTTCCTGACATGCATGACCCGACACGTGAACGTCGTACATCTTCTCGTACACAACCTCACAGCCGCGCTTCATCAATTCGTTAATGACCTTACCAACCGTCTTCTCGTTGCCGGGGATGGGAGTCGCAGAGATGATGATATAGTCATCGTGACCAACTTCCACCTTGCGGTGGTCGGAAAACGCCATACGGCTGAGCGCCGACATCGGCTCACCCTGACTTCCGGTGGTGATGAGGGTCACGCGATCCTTTGGATAATGGTTGATCTCGTCAATATCGATGAGCAGGTCCTCGGGGATATGCAGATAGCCCAGCTCCTGCGCAATGGACACGAAGTTGATCATACTGCGCCCCGACACCGCGACCTTACGTCCATCCTGCGCGGATGCCGTCATGATCTGCTGAATACGCGGCAGATTCGATGAGAAAGTCGCGACGATGATGCGCTTATTCTGCGCTCTGCGGAACAGATTGGCGAAGCTCTCACCCACCACCCGCTCGCTCGGCGTGTAGCCGGGGCGTTCGGCGTTGGTGGAGTCCGCCATCAGCGCGAGCACGCCCTCGTTGCCGAGCTGTCCGAAACGCGCCAGATCGATCATCGGTCCCATCACGGGGGTAGTATCGATCTTAAAGTCGCCGGTGTGCACAACATAGCCGAGCGGCGTCTTGATTGCCAGCGCCATCGCATCGGGAATAGAATGATTAACGGCAACAAACTCGACCGAAATATCTTTGCTGACGGTGATGACACCGCCCGTCTTGACCACATTCAAATTGACCTTGCCCGACAGACCGTGCTCCTTGAGCTTCGAGTCGATGAGCGCGATCGTCAGCTCGGCGGCGAACACGGGAATGTTCATCTCCTTGAGCAGGTACGGCAGTGCGCCGATATGATCCTCGTGACCGTGAGTGATGAAGATGCCACGGATCTTGTCCTTGATCTTCACCGCATAGGAGAAGTCGGGCAGCACCACGTCGACACCGAGCAGATCCTCATCGGGGAACGACATACCGCAGTCGATGATAAAAGCATCGTCGCCGTATTCGAACACCGCCATATTCTTGCCGATCTCGTCAAGACCGCCGAGCACGGTATAATGGATCGGCAGAGCGGGCTTCTGGGGACGCTGAGAGCGTCGATAGCCGCCACGCGGCTTTTTATCGTACTTCTGTGTGTTGGGCGCTGATTTCTGCGCGGGACGATCGCTTGCCTTCTTGCCCGCGTTATTAGCTCGCTGCTTTGGTTGAGCGTTATTGTTCTTTTGCACCGTGTTTTTTTGGTTGTTGTTCTTTTGCGCGTTTCGCACGGGGGGTTGTTTTTTCTTATTTTGTTCAGACATACTACTCCTCCTTTTTTACAGTATGGCGATGGAAAAGACCACATCGAAATCAGCCCCACAGACCGTGAGGCTGACACGCAGATGTGTGTCTGCACTTCTTCACATTTTAAGGGCTTTGCCGTGACAGGCTCCGCACCTGCCGTTTTCCGCATTACATCAAAGGGTTGCAAACATCCGATCACGATACTTGATATATATATTACTCTATAAATCTTTTATTGTCAAGTCATCACACCTCCTGAAAACAGTCCCTCACAAAGTAAGTATAGGCAGTTTTTCGTCGTTTACCTATTGCGCAGCACGCTTTTTCGTGATAAAATGCAAACAGAATGGTTTTGGAGGTGCGGTATGAAGCAAGTGGCGATCTTTACCGACGGTGCCTGTTCAGGTAATCCGGGCAAAGGCGGCTGGGGCGCGGTGCTCCGCTATCAGGGTGCGGAGAAAGAACTGTGCGGCGGTGCAATCGAAACCACCAACAACCGTATGGAGCTCACCGCTGTTATTGAGGCACTCGGCGCGCTTAAAGAGCCATGTGAGGTCACACTGACCACCGACTCTAAATACGTTGTCGATGCGATTGAACAGGGCTGGGTATACAGCTGGCAACGCAACGGTTGGCGTAAAGCAGATAAAAAGCCTGCGCTCAACGTCGACCTATGGGAACAACTCCTCCCCCTTCTCAAAAAGCACGCCGTCACTTTCGTTTGGGTCAAGGGACACGCGGGACACCCTGAGAACGAGCGCTGCGATAAGCTCGCCGTCGGGTACTACAATAATCTGTAATGACCTATTGACAATCGCCCTGTGGCGAGTATAATAAGAGTATCTTCAAGGCGGGGTGAAAGTCCCCACCGGCGGTAATGCTGTTCTGTTCAGACGAGCCCGCAAGCCATTTTGGCAGGATTTCGGTGCGATCCCGAAGCCGACGGTACAGTCCGGAGGAAAGAAGACAGAAAACCCCCGATTTCTGTGCGCCTTGTGAGCCGTTCTGCGGCACGCAGGGCGTTTTTTGTTGAAAGGACGAATGATTTATGCAAAACTCCACCTGGCGGCTTCGCCGTCTGTGCGTGATGGCGCTGCTGTGCGCGATGGCGTTCGCGGCGGTCGCGCTCATCCGCATCCCCGTCGTCGCGTTTCTCAAATATGAGCCGAAGGATGTCCTGCTGGTCATCGGCGGATTCCTTTTCGGACCGCTCGCGGGCGGGACGATGGCGGCAGTGGTCGCCCTCATCGAGCTCGTCACCGTCAGCGATACCGGCATCATCGGCTGTGCGATGAATATTCTCTCCTCTTGTCTGTTTGTCTGCAACGCGGCTGCCATCTATCACCGTCGCCGCAATCTCACCGCCGCTGTCATCGGACTCATCTGCGGCGCACTTGCCGCGACGGCAGGAATGCTGTTATGGAACTACCTCATCACCCCACTGTATATGGAGTTGCCGCGACAAGCGGTCGCCGAAATGCTGTTACCCGTATTCCTCCCCTTTAATCTGTTCAAAACTGCTCTCAACAGCGTGCTGACCCTGCTTGTGTACAAGTCCGTCGTCAAGGCGCTGCGCGCTTCTCGCCTGCTTCCGCCCGCCGAGATGACTGCCGCAAAGCCACGCCGCATCGTGGCGGTGGTTGCACTGTTCATCCTGCTGACGCTGGTTGCGGTGCTGCTTGTTTGGCGCGGAATAATTTAACGGTTGACAAAAATCGACCGTTATGCTATAGTATCTCTCGACAATTCCATACCCTTATCAAGAGTGACGGAGGGATCAGGCCCGATGATGTCCGACAACCTGTGGCTTGCCATAAGGTGTTAAATCCTGCGGTAACGACCGAAAGATGAGGAATTTTCCGACGCTCGGCTGTTGCCGAGCGCTTTTTTGTGTATTTTCAAGGAGGTTTATCGATATGAACAAACATTTATTCACATCCGAATCTGTCACCGAGGGGCATCCCGACAAAGTGTGTGACCAGATCTCCGATGCGGTACTCGATGCGATTATCGCGCAGGATCCGCAGGCGCATGTTGCCTGCGAGACCTTCTGCACCACAGGTGTCGTCACCGTGATGGGTGAGATCACCACCACCGCGAAGGTGGATATCCCCGCCATCACGCGCCGTGTCGTCCTCGACATCGGCTATAACGGCAAGGACGGCAACTTTGACGGCTCAACCTGCGCGGTAATGACCGCCATTGACGAGCAGTCCCCCGACATCGCGATGGGCGTGAACGACGCCGTCGAGAGCCGTGCCAACAGCGACGATGCCTATGACCGCATCGGCGCAGGTGACCAAGGACTGATGTTTGGCTATGCCTGTGATGAGACGCCGGAGCTGATGCCACTCGCCATCTCCCTCTCCCACGCGCTGTGCAAGCAGCTCGCGAAGGTGCGTAAGGATGGCACGCTCCCCTATCTCCAGCCCGACGGCAAGGCGCAGGTGACAGTGGAATATGAAAACGACGTGCCCAGTCGCATCGAGACCGTCGTCGTATCCACCCAGCACACCGCCGATGTGTCGCTCGACACCATCCGCGCTGACATTGTGAGAAATGTCATCCACCCCGTCATCCCCGCCGAACTGCTCGATGAGGCTACCAAAGTCTACATCAACCCCACCGGTCGCTTTGTAGTCGGCGGCCCGCAGGGCGACACGGGACTTACGGGTCGCAAGATCATCGTCGACACCTATGGCGGCTATGCCCGTCACGGCGGCGGCGCATTCTCGGGCAAAGACCCGACGAAGGTCGACCGCTCCGCCTGCTATATGGCGCGCTACGCAGCGAAGAACATTGTCGCCGCAGGATTGGCAAAGCGCTGTGAGATCCAGCTTGCCTACGCCATCGGCGTTGCCACCCCCGTGTCCATCTATGTGGATACCTTCGGCACCGGCATCGTCTCGGATGACAAGATCGCCGACGCGGTATGTAACGTGTTCGACTTCCGCCCGGCAGCGATCATCGATACCCTGCAGCTTCGCCACCCGATCTACCGTCCGCTCGCGGCGTACGGTCATATCGGTCGTGAGGATCTCGATGTCGTGTGGGAGAAAACGGATAAGGTTGATGCCCTGCGCGCGGCTCTCGCTTAACTTCACTTATAAAATACGCCCTTGCCAAATCGGCAAGGGCGTATTTTATATTATTCACACAAGATCGCATTCAGTGTACGCATTGTGTCGCGCGTCGGTTCGGGAAGATCGGCGAAAGGAAACGGTAATCCCATATCGTCGTACTTCACTTGACAAATCTTCTTAAACGGCAGCAGTTCCACCTTGTCCACGCAGGGATGCCGTGCGGCAATTTTCTTGAGCGCTCGTACGTTTTCCTCGGTGTCGTTAAGGGGCGAGATAATCACCTGCCGCAGAGTGGTCGGAATGTGCTGTTCGTTAAGAAAACCCAGAAATTCCAAGGGTTTACCAAGTGTACAGCCAACATACTTTACATACGATTTTTCGTCCGTGTACTTGATATCGAGCAGTACCCGATCGGTGAGCGCAAGCACCTCTCTTACCTCGTCGGTGAAGATGCTGCCCGAGGTGTCCAGACACGTGTGTATCCCCTGCTCATGACAGAGCGAAAATACCTCACGCACAAACTGCGGCTGCAAAAGCGGCTCGCCGCCCGACAGCGTGATGCCACCCTCTGTGCCGAAATATTCCTTAAAGCGTACCGCCTTGTTGACGATCGCCTGCGGGGTGTATTCCGCGCCGCCCGTCCTATCCCACGTATCGGGATTATGACAACAGCCGCACCGCAGATGACAGCCCTGCAGGAACACAACATACCGCACACCGGGACCATCCACTGTGCCGAGGCTCTGAATGGAGTGGACGCGTCCGATGACCGTGTTCTCCATCACATTGCCTCGTGGAAGGTTCGGCTGATGACCTCGCGTTGCTGCTCACGGGAGAGCTTGTTGAAGTGTACTGCATAACCGGACACACGAATGGTGAGGTTGGGATATTCCTCGGGGTCCTCATACGCCTTCATCAGCGTCTCGCGGTTCATCACGTTGACATTGATGTGGTGCGCCTTCTTCGTAAAATAACCATCGAGGATCGCCACCAAATTGTCCACCCGCTCCTCGCGCGTTCTGCCGAGAGCCTCAGGGGTGATGGAGAAGGTGTTGGAAACGCCGTCGCGGCAATCGTCATAGCTGATCTTGGCAACCGAGTTGAGCGACGCGAGCGCGCCGTTCTCCTCGCGGTTGTGCATCGGGTTGGCACCGGGCGCAAAGGGCGCGCCCGCCTCGCGACCGTCAGGAGTCGCGCCGGTATTCTTGCCGTACATCACGTTCGAGGTGATGGTCAACACCGACAGCGTATGGATCGCGTTGCGATAGGTCGGGGTCTTACGCAGTTCGGTGATGACCTTGTGGGTCATATCCTTTGCGATGAGGTCTACTCGATCGTCGTCGTTGCCGTATTTCGGGAACTCACCGGCGGTATCAAAGTCGACAATAAAGCCCTTCTCATCGCGTACGGGATGCACCGCGGCAAACTTGATTGCACTGAGCGAGTCAGCAACCACCGACAGACCCGCGATGCCGAATGCCATCAGGCGCTCAACCTCGGTGTCGTGCAGTGCCATCTGCGTCTTCTCATACGCATACTTATCATGCATATAGTGGATGACATTCATTGTATTGACATACAGACGGCTGAGCCACTCGATGTAGATGTCATAACGTTGCATCACGGTGTCGTAATCCAGCGTGTCGCCCTCGAGCGCAGGCATCTGCGGTCCGATGTGGATGCCGCTGGTGGTGTCGTAACCGCCGTTGATGGCGATAAGCAGCAGCTTTGCGAGGTTACAGCGCGCGCCGAAGAACTGCATCTGTTTACCGATACGCATTGCAGACACGCAACAGGCGATGGCATAATCATCGCCGTACAACGGACGCATAATATCGTCATTCTCGTACTGGATGGAGTCGGTGTCCGCGGACACCTTCGCGCAGAATTTCTTGAAATTCTCAGGCAGCGAGGTCGACCACAGGATGGTCAGATTCGGCTCGGGCGCCGAGCCGAGGGTATACAGCGTGTTGAGCACGCGGAAACTGCTCCTAGTGACGAGAGTACGACCGTCTTCGCCCATACCGCCGACCGCCTCGGTGATCCACATCGGGTCACCGCCGAACAGTTCGTTATATTCGGGAGTGCGCAGATGACGCGCAACGCGCAGTTTAATAACAAAATCGTCCATCAGTTCCTGCGCTTCCTGCTCAGTCAGAACACCCGCAGCAATATCCCGCTCGATATAAATGTCAAAGAACGTGCTCACGCGCCCGAGCGACATCGCCGCACCATTCTGCTCCTTGATCGCACCAAGATAAGCAAAATATGTCCACTGGATCGCCTCACGGGCATCTTTTGCAGGTTCGCTGATATCGTAGCCGTACATCAGCGCCATCTCTTTGAGATAACCGAGGAAGGTGATCTGCTGATACAGCTCCTCGCTCAGACGGGTGATATCAGCATTAAACACCTCATTTGTCAGTGCGGCTTTATCCTTTTTCTTCTCCTCGATCAGACGGTCGACACCATACAGCGCCACACGGCGATAGTCGCCGATGATGCGACCGCGACCGTAGGCATCCGGCAGACCCGTGATGACGTGGCTGCGACGCGCCAGACGCATCTCGTCCGTATACGCACGAAACACGCCGTCATTATGGGTGGTGCGGTAGCGGAATCCGTCCTGCACTTTTGTGCCGAGCTTATAGCCATACGCCTCGCACGCCTGCTGTGCCATACGCATGCCGCCGAAGGGGTTGACCCCGCGTTTGAGCGGTGCATCCGTCTGCAGACCAACAATAATATCGTTATTCGGATCAATATAGCCGGGCGCGAACGCCGTCAGCGACGAGGCGATCTCGGTCGCGACATCCAACACGCCACCGCGACCGCGCTCAAGCTTAAGCAGCGTCTGCACCTTTTCCATCACTGCCTTGGTGCGCTCAGTCGCATCGGCAAGGAAGGAATCGTCGCCGGTATATTCCTTATAATTCTTCTGAATGAAGTCGCGGACATTAATCTCCTCTTGCCACGCGCCTCCAACAAATCCATTCCAATGTTTATGTTCCATTATGATACCTCCTGACACTTTTACCATCCGGTATACAGGTTTCTCTTACAATCATTTTCACCAAGACACAAAAAATGGGCAAGCCAGCTTTAGAAAAACTGAACTGCCCAGACGGTCGGCATATAGACCTCTCACATTCCCCTGCGGTAAAGCCGCAAAATCCGTCAGTTGTGTGAGAGCGTGTTTCAATTATACACAATATATTGTGCCTTGTCAACACAAAAACAACATTATTTATGATATTTTGTGTTTTTGTTGATTTGAAACGCACGATAAAGCTGCTCGAGCAGCATCACCCGTGCGAGCTGGTGCGGAAAGGTAAGCCTCGACATCGAAAATCGCAGACGCGCGCACTGCTTGACCGCGTCCGAAAGACCCCACGAGCCGCCGATGAGCAACGCGATATGACTCGTGCCGTCCACCGTCAACCGCTCGATATAATCGGCAAGCGCGGGAGAATCCATCTCCTTACCCTCAATGCACAGCGCGATCACCGCGCTATCCTTCGGAATGTGCGAAATCAGACGTTCTCCTTCCGCTTCAACAGTCGCGGCGATCTGCGCCGCCGACGGTTTATCCGGTAAGCGCTCCTCCGCCACCTCGACCAAGCGAAATTTGCAAAACGCGCCAAGGCGTTTTTCGTACTCCTCGCACGCCTCACGCCAATGGCGTTCCTTGAGTTTTCCGACACACAAGAGCGTGATGTTCACCATAGCGTTCTCTCCTATCAAAAATACACGATCGGCTGTGTATCGGTCGGCTGTGCCACCCAAAGAAGGCAGTCGCGCCCGACACCGATCCCCTGCGCTGTGAGCGCATCGTGCGCGGTGCGCTCGGCAAGTTGCGGAGTGTTGTTATGCTGACTCAGGTGCGCGAGCGCGATACGGGTCGCACCGGCGCGCACCAGTTCGGGCAGCACGGCGGCACACGCATCGTTTGATAGATGCCCGCGGTCGCTGAGAATGCGCATCTTAAGCGGATGCGGATACGGACCGTTGCTCAGCATCACAGGGTCGTGATTCGACTCGATGTGCAACAGCTGACAGCCGCGAAGAACATTCAACACCTGAGGCATCATATACCCCATATCCGTCGCCACGCCCAGCGAGCGGTCATCCGCATCAAAGCGAAACCCCAGACTTGCACGGCTGTCGTGAGGGGTCGCGAACGGGGTGATCTTCAAATCGCCGATCGTCAGCGACTCACCCGCGGACACCGCATACAGCCGCTGTTCCTGCGTTACGCGGTCGCCCTGCGCAAGCGCATCCAGCGTTCCCTCGCTCGCGAGCACGGGCCAGCCATAGCGCTTGCACAACACGCGCAGACCCGACACGTGGTCGGTATGCTCGTGCGTCACCAGCACCGCGCGGATCGAATGGGGATCGATATCCCGCTCGCCGAGCGCCTGCTCAATGCGCTTTGCCGACACGCCGGCATCGACCAGCACGCCGCCGTCCTTGGCGGCAACGTATGTACAGTTCCCGCTGCTCCCGCTGAACAGCGAACAATATCGCATCATAGCGTAAATTCCTCTCTGAAAAAAGACCGCAGATGCCGCCAAAAGGCAACGTCTGCGATCTCAAGCTGTCATATCAGACTTAGTCCGACACGCGCTCGACCTCAGCGCCGAGGCGAGACAACTTCTCGATAATGTCCTCATAGCCACGTTCAATGTAACGGATATCCTCGATCTCGGTGACACCCTCCGCTACCAAGCCGGCAATGACCATCGCCGCGCCAGCTCGCAGATCCACCGCCTTGACCGTGGCAGCGGTAAGCTTCTCCACGCCTGTGAAGGTCGCACGGTTGCCGTCGACCTCGACCTGCGCGCCCATCTTTTGCAATTCCTCAGTATAGCGGAAGCGGTTCTCCCACACGCCCTCGGTGATGGTGCTCGTCCCCTCGGCAATGGATAACAGCACCGCGATCTGCGACTGCATATCCGTCGGAAAGCCGGGATGCGGCATTGTTTTAATATTACAACAGCGCAGAGGACCTTCGCAGCGAACGCGGATGGCATCATCCATCTCCTCGATGCGCGCACCCATTTCGTCGAGCTTGGCGGTGATGGACTCCAGATGTTTCGGGATGACGTTGCGCACCAGCACATCGCCGCCCGTCGCCGCCGCCATCGCCATATACGTTCCCGCCTCGATCTGGTCGGGGATAATAGAATAAGTTGCACCATAAAGCCGCTGTACGCCGCGGATCTTGATGACATCGGTACCCGCACCACGCACATCGGCACCCATAGTATTCAGGAAGTTCGCCAGATCCACGATGTGCGGCTCCTTCGCCGCGTTTTCGATCACTGTCATCCCGCGAACACGCACCGAAGCGAGCATAATATTCACTGTCGCACCGACGCTCACCGTATCCAGATACACCGAGTTACCGAGCAGTTGATCGGCATGCATCTCGATGATGCCGTCCTCCTTCTGCACCGACTCCGCGCCAAGGGCACGGAACCCCTTGAGATGCAGATCGATCGGGCGTTCGCCGAACCAGCAGCCGCCGGGCATCGGCACGCGGGCACTGCCCGTCTTACCGAGAAGCGCGCCGATGAAGTAATACGACGCGCGCATACTTTTTGCCAGCGCGTGATCGACCTCGATCTTGTCAACCGTGCGTGGGTCGATCTCCACCGTGTGACGGTCAAGATACGCGACCTTTGCACCCAGTTTCTGCAATATCTTGAGCGACGTCGCGACGTCGCTGATATGCGGGATATTCTCAATGCGGCAGGGCTCGTCCGACAAAATAACAGCGGGCAGGATCGCCACGACCGCATTCTTCGCGCCGCTGATGTCCACCGCACCGGACAGGTGAACGCCGCCTTTTATACGATATTTCTCCAACTCTTTACACCCCTTAAAGGTTGATAAAGGATCAACAGCAAGGACGCAAGGTCCTGAAAAAAGTCACTAAAAGCGTCCGCGCGTACACCGCGCGGAATGACCTAAGTTATTATAACAAATATCGTATAAAAAAGCAACACCATTCTCAATTTTCCTGCCGCAAAGCGTCGACGGGTCTCAGCCCCGCGGCTTTATATGCCGGATAGGCACCAAACAACACACCGAGAGCCAATGTCAGCAGAAAAATCCCCAAAAGCATCATCGACGACCATTCGACCGAAAAACCCACAAGCCTTCCGCCGACCATCATCACACCGACACCGAGCAGCATCCCGACGCCCGCGCCGATCGCGCTGAGCAACAGCGCTCCCGCCATAAATTCCACAAGTATCCGCCCGCGTGTGGCACCGATCGCCTTTTTGATACCGATCTCGCGTGTGCGCTCATACACCGACGACAGCATCACCGTCATAATACCGCAGCCCGACACGAGTAGCGACACGCCGCCGATCGCCGTCAGCCCAAGCGACAGCACCGTCACCAGCCGTTCCAGACGGGCACGCTGGCTTGAGAGATCCTCGGTCTTCAGCGTGCCGATATCCTCACCCAGATGCGACAAGGATGTCTGTATCGCTCGCTGTGCCTGCTCTGTACTGTAGTCCGCCGACACACGCACGGCAATCTGATCAAAGGTTTCGATCCCTGCCGTTGATTGCATCGTCGTGTACGGCACATACACCATATACGGAATAAGCGAGGTGACATTCTGCAAAAGACTGCTGCCTGTCGCCGTCACACCGACCACTGTCATATCCACGCTGATGTCGCTGTACGCCATTGTCAAGGTCTGCCCCACGACATTGTCCCGACCGAAAGCCTCCTGTGCCAAGGCGGCGTCGATCACGCATACCTCCGTTTCGCCCGCTAGATCGCCCTGCGTAAGCAGTCGTCCGTGCAGCAGTTGCAGTGAGATCACCTGATCAGCGCCCGCGTCGATGCCGCAGCTTACCGCCGAAAAACTCTTGTCACCAAGCTGTGCCGTCACAAAATTCAGTGTGAGCGGCATGGCTTGCGATACCATTGACAGTTCCCGAATGGATGTCAGGCACGGCACAGTCAGCCCATCGCTGGCGCTCACCGATATACCGTTGATACCCATACTTTCCAGTTCCTGATTGATCGCCTTTTTTCCGACCGCGCCGATCCCCGAGATCAGCACCACCATCGCCGTACCCACCGCAATGCCACACACCGTCATTAAGGCGCGCAGGCGGTTACGGGCAAGGCTGATCCACGCGCTGTGCCACAATTCCTTCATTCAGCATCCCCCTGCGCTATCGACACCGTCACGCCGTCTTCGGCGATCTTCTCCGGCTCTAAAATGAGTGTACTCCCCACCCAATCGGCTTGCGACACCAACACACCCTCAGCAAACTCCCCCTGCGATTCGATCAAGCGGCGAGTTGCCCGTCCATCCTTTGCAAAATACACATAACTCTCCCCGTTTTCGCTCTGCAAGATCGCTTCATAAGGAATGAGTATGCCCTGCTCGATGGTGGAGATCACCACCTTGGCTTTTGCCGATAACCCAAGGCGCATCGACTCGTCTGCTTCGCCTTCGTCGAGCGCGATCACGCCCTCAACAATGCTCTCACCGCCCGCAATGTCCGACGCCGCAGACGAGATCTCGCTCAGGTGTCCGCAATACAGCTTTTTATCAAACCCCGAGCCGCTGACTTGCACCTTCTGTCCAACCTCTAGGCTTGGCAACAGCTTCTCGCGGATCATCACCCGCACCTGCAAGCCCGAATCGGGTGCGATCGTCACGCACGGAACAGTGGTCTCCAGCATCATCCCAACCGCCGTCTCCACCGATAGCACGATTCCGTCCGTCGGCGCGGTAATTTCATCATTCATGGCAGTCAGTGACAGCGCGCCCGACAAACGATCGCCGCTCATTTGCAGCTGTCTGGTCGCCTCCTTATCGATCGCAATTAGTCGGTCGCCCGCGCTCACCCGCTGACCGACCTCGACAAGCACCTTTTGCACGATGCATGTCTGCAACGCAAATACGCCTTCCACCTCTCCGGCCTCGACAACACCGTTGCACGACACGGTCTGTTCGATCTTCTGTGTTTGCAGAACAGTCGACTTGACCGTCATCGGTTCGTTTTGGGAATTGCTTGTCACGCCGAGCACCACCGCCGCGCCGATCGCAAGCGGCAAAATCCACCATTTTTTCATTCGCTGTCACCTCACAAAATCATCCTCTCTATTGTGCGGTGCGAAAGCGAAATTATGTGTGCTTATATACAATTAAAACAGAAAAACGGTCATCCGCTCGGATGACCGTTTTTCCGAATTATTTCTTTTTAAGACCTTACCGTTTCTTTTTGTGTACACGCCAGATAATATAACCAGAACTTACGCGCGTTGGCATCACCGGACGGAATCATCTCATAGTAGACGTTAGCGACGCTGAACACCAGCGCTCGCTTGCCGTGCATCGCCATATTGGAGATATTCGCCACCGCAATCGCCGCATCGCCACAACGCAAAAACTCCCCGTCGAGTGATATCTCACCGCTTGCGATCGGTGTTTCGATGTGGTTAGAGACGGTGACAAGCGTACCGCCCGATGCACGATAGACCACGCCTTTTGCGACATCCGCCGCCACACAATCGTTCTGCCAATCGGAAAACGCCTTCGTTGAACCAAAAGGCGTGCCCTCCAGTGTCGCGCGAGCAGTATATTTTGCCGAAAGTCCGCAGGCGTCACAGGTCAGCACATCCACGCTCGTCGAAAAGGAATCATAGCCGCCGCACTGCGGGCAAATGAACAGCAGATTTTCGAGCCCTTCCGCTAACCGCTTGCCGCGGTATTCGCGAGGATTGTTCTCCTGTCGTGCGTAAGCATCCTCGTCAAGATCGCGGGTGATCACCTCGTGCAGTTGCGCCTGCGTCATCGCCGCGATCTCATCTTTGGTATAGATATTAACGACCTCACCGCGGCAATATCCGCGGCGAGTGTTGCTGCCACTCCACATCGGGCTGACAAAATGCCCGCCGACGATCCGATAGGTCACCAAACTGCAACCTGCCTTTTTAATCATTTTCGCTGTCGACGGCAGGATCGGGCCGGTTGCTCCGTCCCACGTGCGCGCACCCTCAGCAAAGATCGCCACATTCGCACCCTTGCGCACTCGGCGCAGGACCTCAACCACCGTCGAAGCAGCAACCGTCCCTTTATACCGCATAATCGGTGCGAACACATAGTCAATCCACTTAAATGCGCGTTTCCATCGCGCGATATGCTCACTGGCGACGAAATACATCTGCCGCGGAAAGCTTGCCGCGAGCAACAGCGGATCGTAATCCGTCACGTGGTTGGACAGCACGATATAATTATCAGGCAAACGCCTTGATTTTTTAAAGGTGTAGCCGAATTTGCACCACAAGAACACGATAATCAGCGGGCGCAACAGCCACCAAAAAAAGTGATGTCTTTTTCGCATACTATCACCGTTATCAAACAAATTTTGTCGCGCGGATATCCACCACGGGGGTGTGCGTCTCTGTCGCAAGCTGATCGAGCACCGCCTCGGGTGTGTCGGCAACCGCGATGAGCGCAAGACTTGCCTCTCGCATAAACCGCTTGTCCACCGTGCAACGGAGCATCGCGAGCATATCGTCATAATAACCGTTAATATTGAAGATCACGATCGGCTTATGTAACTGTCCGAGCTGTTTGAGCGTATAGATCTCGAAAAACTCCTCGTATGTACCGATACCGCCCGGAGTGACGATGAACGCGTCCGCGCGCTCCTCCATCATTTGTTTGCGCTCGCGCATCGTATCAGTGAAGATCATCTCATCGCACCCATCAAAGAGCACGCCGTCCACCTTTAGAAAGGACGGAACGACCCCGACCACACGACCGCCGCCGCGTTTCATCCCGCGCGCTGCCGCGCCCATCAGCCCGGCACCACCTGCGCCGTACACCAGAGAATGCCCCCGCTTTGCCAATAATTCGCCCAATTTTTCCGTTGCGGCGATATAAGACTTGTCGATCTCGGTGCTGGATGCGCCGTACAGACAAACATTCATCGGTCATTCTCCTTTTTAAATATATGTATATAGATTAGCACACTTGAGTCGAAAAAGCAATTATTTTATGCGAAAAAGCCACCGCATTTGCGGTGGCTTTTAATCTTGGCGGAGAAGGAGGGACTTGAAGTTGCTTCGCAACCCCTCTTGCGGTGCCCGAAATTCCGTCCTCTCGCTCTCGCTCGCGGAATTTCGACCGCTGCGCCAACCCCTGCTTGCTGCATCCGCCCCCGGCGGCGCTCGCAGGCGTTGCCCGCGCCTTCGGCGCTCGGGTTCAAATCTGCATCCACTACAAAGATTAAAAGCCACCGCATTTGCGGTGGCTTTTAATCTTGGCGGAGAAGGAGGGACTTGAAGTTGCTTCGCAACCCCTCTTGCGGTGCCCGAAATTCCGTCCTCTCGCTCTCGCTCGCGGAATTTCGACCGCTGCGCCAACCCCTGCTTGCTGCATCCGCCCCCGGCGGCGCTCGCAGGCGTTGCCCGCGCCTTCGGCGCTCGGGTTCAAATCTGCATCCACTACAAAGATTAAAAGCCACCGCAAATGCGGTGGCTTTTAATCTTGGCGGAGAAGGAGGGATTTGAACCCTCGCGCCGGTTACCCGACCTACGCCCTTAGCAGGGGCGCCTCGTCACCA
>CAZVSE010000007.1:0-57958 GCA_964629445.1 uncultured Ruminococcus sp.
GACCTTTACCCTGTCGACCACGACCTACACCTACGACGGCAAGGTGAAAACACCGACGGTTACCGTGAAGGATTCGGCGGGCAATACGCTGAAGAAAAACACCGATTACACCGTCACCTACGCGAGCGGACGCAAGAACGTGGGTACGTATAAGGTGACGATCAAGATGATGGGCAACTACACGGGCACGAAGACGCTGACCTTCAAGATCAATCCCGCCAGTGTGTCGAAATGCTCGCTCAAGCTGTCCGCCACCACGTACACCTACGACGGCAAGGTGAAAACGCCGAGCGTGACGGTGAAGAACGCGAGCGGTACGACGCTGACAAAGAACACGCATTACACCGTCACCTACGCCAGCGGTCGCAAGAACGTCGGCACCTATAAGGTGACGATCAAAGGCAAGGGCAACTACACCGGTACGAAGACCTTGACCTTCAAGATCGACCCCGCGAAGACGACGGTATCCAAGGTTACCTCCGCGACCAAGAGCCTCAAGGTGTCCATCACCAAAAAGGCCACGCAGGTGACGGGCTATCAGGTGCAGTATTCGACTTCCAAGGCATTCACATCGGCAAAGAGCAAAACGCTGACGAAGAATACCACCACAAGCACGACCTTGACGGGGCTGAAAGCCAAGACCACCTATTATGTGCGTGTGCGCACTTACAAGACGGTGAACGGCGTGAAGTATTACTCCGGCTGGTCGACAGTCAAGAGTGCCAAAACCAAATAACATAATGTAAACAAACAGACCGCCAAAGCTTCGGCGGTCTGTTTGTTTCTGCGGGCGATTCTTGAATCGCCCCTACGATGGTGCCAATAGCTTCTGAACACAACAAAACAGACCACACCGCGGGGTGACCGCGGTGTGGTCGTATCGGTTGAGTGAGCCTGTAAGCCGAGTTCTGTCGTGAGCAACCATCTATCTAGGCTGTCCGTTGCCGAACAGCTCAAGCCGCCCGTCGAAGCACATCGGGCCAATGTATCGCTTCCGTCGGCGTTGCTCCGGATAGGGTTTGCAGGGCCACGCTGTCTCCAGCGTGCCGGTGAGCTCTTACCTCGCCTTTCCACCCTTACCGTTGACGGCGAGCCGTCAACGGCGGTATATCTCTGTTGCACTTTCCCTAGGGTCACCCCCGGCGGCCGTTAGCCGTTATCCTGCCCTGTGGAGCTCGGACTTTCCTCGTGCGTAGGTCGAAACCAAACGCCCGCGGCTGCTCAGCTCACTCGTTTGACAGTTTACCGCAAACCGCCGATTTTGTCAACCGAAATCTGTGCGGAAAAACACTTGGATTTTGTCCTATAATGTTGTATACTGGTACTGTATATACCAAGCAAAAGGATGTGACGGGATGCTGCAGCTGCTCATCGGTCGTTCCGGCAGCGGAAAAAGTGAGGCGGTGTTTGACCGCATCAAAACTCTGGTACAGCAGGGGCACGAGCGCGTGCTGCTGATCGTGCCGGAGCAATACTCGTTTGAGAGCGAGCGGATGCTGCTCGAGCGCCTTGGCGCACAGCGGGCAAACCGCGTGCAGGTGCTCAGTTTCACTCGCCTTGCCGATACGGTGTTCCGCGAGGTCGGCGGGCTGGCGGGCGAACCGCTCGATGACGGCGTGCGGGCGCTGCTGATGAGCCGCGCTCTCGATGAGGTGGCGGCTCTCGCGCGGGACGCGGACGAGCCGCTGATGGGGGCTGACCCCCGTCTGGTGACCGACAGCGCCTATGTTGAGCAACTGCTCGTGCTGTGGGGTGAGTTGCGCCAGTGTGCCGTGCCGCTTGAGGAGCTTGCTCGTGCCGAGCAGGAGTTGGTGAGTGAGGACACGCTGACCGGACGCAGTTTGCAGGAGAAGGTGAAGGATCTCTCGCGCATCTTTGCCGTGTATGAGGGATTGATCGCCGACAGCGGTCTCGATGAGGCGGACAAGCTCACCCGCTTAGCCGCGGCATTGCCCGACAGCCGTCTGCCCGACGGCGCGGCGGTGATGGTGCTCGGGTTTAAGGGCTTCACGGTGCAGGAACTGACGGTGCTTGATCGCCTGATCCCCCGTGTGGAGGAGATGATTGTCGCGTTAACCACCGACACCCCCGGGGTAAAGTGGTCGCGTGCGATCGATCACAGCCGTGAGTTTACGCTGTTTTCACCGGTTACCGACACCGTCGAGCATCTTCGCGAGCTTGCGGACGCGCATCATCGACAGTGGGAACTGCGTCTGCTGACCGAAAACCGCCGCAATCCCGCGGGCGCTTTGTGCGCGCTGGAGGCGGGGCTGTACGCCCCCGATCCCGCGGTGTACGACGGCGCGGCGGATGTCGTAAGTGTTATCCCGCTTCGCGATATTTATGAAGAATGTGATGTGGTTGCCCGCCGCATCCGCCGCTTATTGCGCGAGGAGGGTTACCGCCTGCGCGATATCACCGTCGTTGCGCGCAACCTGACGGACTATCGCGGGTTGCTGGAGGATGCACTCGAGCAGGAAGGCATCGCTTACTCGATGGACATGCGACAGGATCTGCTGGATGAGCCGCTTATTGTCTATATCCGTGCCGCCCTGCGTGTGGCGGTCGGCGGACTGCGCACCGAGGAGATCCTGCGCCTGCTCAAGACCGATCTTGGGAGCCTTGATGCGGTTCAGATCGCCGAGCTGGAAAACTATGTGTATATGTGGGGCATCGACGGGGACGCTTGGGCATCGGATTGGACTGAAAACCCCGCAGGTCTCGGTGCACCCGTGACCCCGCACACCGCCCGCCAGCTCGCGCGGCTCAACACGTGGCGTCAGCAGATCGTCGAGCCTCTTTCCCGCTTGCGGGAGTCGCTGCGCGGCGGCGCGTACGGGCGGGAGTTTGCACTTGCGGTATATCGCTATCTCACCGACGATAAGGAGCTGTCCGCACGCGTCGTGCGGCAGGTGAACGAGTTGGAGGCGCTGTCTGAGCCGCTGCTCGCGCAGCGTGCCGCCCGTCTGTGGGACGAGGTCGTGAAATTACTCGACCGCTTTGCCGCGGCGCTTCCCGACACCCGCTTGCCCGCGATACGGCTTGAGGAACTGTTTACGATGCTCGCGCAGACCATCGACATCGGGCAGATCCCACAGGGGTTGGACGCGGTGACGGTCGGCTCTGCCGATCGCATCCGCTATCACCGCCCGCGCGCGGTGTTTATGCTCGGGATGAACGAGGGTGTGTTCCCCGCCTATCCCGATAATGCGGGTTTGCTCACCGCCGACGATCGACAGAAGCTTGAGGAATGCGGCATTACGCTGTCGAGCGACCTGCTCACACAAAGCATCGAAGAGCGGTATTACGCCTATATGGCGGTCGCCGCGCCGAGCGAGCGGCTGATTTTGACCTACCACACCGAGGGGGAGAGCGTTCCCTCACCGATCGTCACGGCGGTGGAAAAGATTCTGCCTAATCACGAGCGCGGCGTCGCCGTTGCGGCGGACGGGCAGGATCTCGAATCGGGCGAGGCGATGTTCACACGCCTCGCGCGGGAGTATACCCGTTCGACACCGACAACCGAGAGCCTGCGGCAGGTGTTGGCGGACGAGGAGACGTTCAGCGGTCGCTTGGCGGCGGTGGAACGCAGTGTCGGTCGCGGTGAGTTTTGTCTTGCGGATGCCGACACCGCGCGCGGGCTGTTCGGTACGGAGCTTCGCCTGTCAGCAAGCCAGACGGATAAATTCTACCAGTGCCATTTCGCTTATTTCTGCCGCTATGGGTTGAGTCTGTACCCCCGCAAGCGGGCGCAGGTGGATGCCGCCTTCTTCGGCACGATCGTTCACTATGTGATGGAGACTTTGTTGCCGCAGTACGCTAAGACCGACGGACTGATTGCCCGCCTCAAAGAGGGGGACGATATGCGGCAGGAGATGAGCGAGGAGGAGGCGGCACTCGCGGAGAATACCTTGCAGACAGAACTTCTGCGCACCGTCGCCGACGATGTGCATAATATCGTAATGACCTACGCCGCCGAACAGATGGGCGGCGCGGACAATAAGAGCGGGCGATTCCTCTATCAGTTGCAGCTTGCGGAGCGTTCCGCCTGCAATATGCTGTGGCACACGGTGATGGAGCTGCGCCAGAGCGCATTTGCGCCCGTGGCGTTTGAGCTCGGCATTATGCCCGTCGACGACGGCGATGCCGCTGAGGACACGATCCCGTCGATGCACATCTCCTTTCCGCGTGGCAGTGTGCGGCTGATCGGCAAGGTCGACCGCGTCGATCTGTTTGTCCGCTTTGACGGTAAGGCGTTTGTCCGCGTAGTGGACTATAAGACGGGAACAAAGACCTTTGATCTGAATGAACTGAGTGCGGGACTAAATATGCAGATGCTGCTGTATCTTTACAACATCTGTGATCATCCCGAGCGATTTAACGTCGACGGCGTACAACCCGCGGGTGTGCTGTATCACCCACTGTCCGATCTGATCGTTGATCGCAAAGCGGGGGCAAAGGCACAGACCGAGCGGTTAAAATCGATGAAAATGGACGGTATCGTGCTGGACGATGCGTCTGTCGTGCAGGCGATGGAGAGGGACAACGGCAAGCTTTTCATCCCCGCCGAAATTGCCAAGGACGGCAAACCAAAAGGCAGTGTGATCACCGAGGCGCAGTTTGCGTTACTGCGCGGTGTGGTCGAGCAGCTGCTCGTCAATATGGCCAATTCTCTGCTCGACGGTGATATCGCCGCGTTGCCGATCCGGCGGGGAGATTACACCCCCTGCACCTATTGCGACTATCGCGCGGTGTGCGCGCGGGACGAGGACGACCCGACCGCGCTGCTGGCTGAGCGAAGTGCGAAGCAGGTACTCGAAGAACTTGAACAGACCGCGGGGGAGGTGAGCGACGGTGAGTGAACGGAAATGGACGACCCCACAGCGTCACAGTATTGAGGCGCGCGGCGGGTCGGTGTTGGTCTCTGCCGCCGCGGGCTCGGGTAAGACCGCGGTGCTCGTTGAGCGCGTCATTCGCCGCATCACCGACGAGCGAGAGCCTGTGGATGTCAACCGTCTGTTGGTGGTAACCTTTACGCGGGCGGCGGCGGCGGAGATGCGTCAGCGCCTGTCCGATGCGCTTGCGAAGAAGATCGCCGCGCATCCCGAGGATGAGCGGTATCAGAAGCAGCAGCTCTTATTGCCGCAGGCGGCGATCACGACGGTGGACGGCTTCTGCGCGCAGCTACTGCGTCAGCAGGCGGCGAACGCGGGACTGCCGCCGCGGTTCAAGGTCGCAGAGGAGAGCGAGGCGGCATTGCTCGCCACGCACGCGCTTGACGAGGTACTCGAGGAGAGCTATACGACCCGCGATCCCGCGTTTCTGGTGCTGGCGACCCAGCTGGGCGGTCGCCGCGATGACAGCGGTCTGCGCGAGGCGATACAGCAGGCGTACACCTTTATGCAGGCACAGCCCTTCCCTGACAAGTGGTTAAAGGAACAGCTCGATGCCTACACCGCGGTCGTACCGCTCGAGGATACGCGCTGGATGGCACCGATCTGGCGGGAACTTAAGTTCACACTGGAGGCGTGCGTCTATCAGCTGTCGCAGGCGGCGGCGATGGCGACCCAATGTGGGCTTTCCCCTTACGCCGATCATCTGCGGGTAGAGCAGATGCAGCTCGAAAACCTGCAAAACGCTCTTGATGAGGGGACTTATGACGTGCGAATCACGCAGTTGACGGCGTTTTCTTTCGGACGTTTGCCTGCGGTGAAGACGGCGGATGCCGTTCAACAGGAAACGAAAGAACGGATTCAAAAACTGCGGGATACGGTTAAAAAGAAGATCAAAAAGCAGCTTGATTCGCTATACACGAGTGACGAAATTCGCGAGGATCTCGCCGCGCTCGCGCCGATGGCGGAGGCACTCGGCGATCTTGTGCGCCGCTATACCGAGCGATACACACAGCTCAAGAGGCAGAAAAAACTCCTTGATTATAACGATCTTGAGCACGAGTGCCTGCGCTTACTGCTGGACAGTGAAACAGGGGAGCGCACACCGCTCGCGTGGGAACTGTCGATGCAATACGATGACATTATGGTGGATGAATATCAGGACACCAACGCCGCGCAGGATGCACTGTTTCGCGCGCTGTCGCGGGATGAGCGCAATCTCTTTATGGTCGGCGACGTCAAGCAGAGCATCTACGGCTTCCGTCTGGCGATGCCGGAGATCTTCACTCGCCGTCGCGACGCGTACGCGCCGTATGACCCCGATAACCCGTGTTTCCCCGCCACCATCACACTGGAAAACAACTTCCGCAGCCGCGAGACGGTGACCGACACGGTCAACTTCCTGTTCCGTCAGCTGATGCAGGCGGATGTCGGCGGGGTCGACTATGATGAGCGCGAGGCGCTGGTGTATTCCGCGGGCTATGATGAGGCGGACGGCTTTGAGACCGAGTGGTTGCTGCTGGATAAGGCGCAGGCGAGGGGAGATTGCCCCTCAAACGAGGTCGCGGAGGCGCGGGCGATCGCCCGCCGCATACGCGAGCAGATGAACACCCTCTCGGTGCGCACCAAGGACGGCACCCGTCCGCTGGAATACAGCGACATTTGCATTTTGCTGCGGTATCGCCGCACGATGCCGATCTATATTAAGGAGCTCACCCGCCTCGGCATCCCTGTCGGTGCGGAGGGTAGCGGCGCGCTGCTGTCCACCCCCGAGATCCGCACGGCGCTCGCGCTGTTGCGCACGATCGATAACCCTCTGCGGGAGATCGAACTGACGGCGCTGATGATGTCACCGCTCTACGGCTTCACCGCCGATGACTGCGCGCGCCTGCGCCTGCTCGCCCGCGGGGATGAAAAGAAAGAGCCGCTCTACACAGTCCTTATGCAGGTAGCGCAGGGTGAGCGCGCGACGGATGACACGCTGTGTACGCTTTGCCGTCGGCTGATTGCTGACCTGCGGCGTTTCCGTACACTGGCGGTGTCGATGCCCGCGGATCGGTTGCTCGAGAGGCTCTATCGCGACACTGCTCTGCCCGCGGTATTTGCCGCTCGTGCGGGTGGTCGTCAGCGGGTGGCGAACCTGCATCAGCTCGACCGCGTCGCCCGCGGGTTTGAGCAGGACGGTTTTCGCGGCTTGTCCGCATTTATTCGTCACATCGACCGTCTTGAGGAGCAGGGCAAGGATCTTGCCGCGGGCAACTCGGTCGGCGGCAACAGCGTGCGGCTGATGACGGTGCACGGCTCGAAGGGTCTCGAATATCCCGTCGTGTATCTCGCGCGGTTGGGCGGGCAGTTTAACAACGATGACGCCCGCAAAAAGCTGTTGTTCCACGACACGGTGGGCATCGGTCTGTGCCGTTTAGATGAGCAGACGCAGACCAAGGGACGCACCCTGCCCTTTGCGGGGGTGCTTGCCGCCCGTCAGCAGGACGAGCGCGCGGAGGAATTGCGCGTGTGGTACGTCGCGATGACCCGTGCGAAAGAAAAGCTGTGTGTCGTGCTCACTGAGCGCGATCTTAGCAAAAAGCTGGAGGTGCTGGAAGCCGCACTGACCTCGGCGCGGGTGATCTCCCCCGAGAGCATTCTGCACGCGGCGGGACCTGCCGACTGGTTCCTGTCGGCGGCGTTCAGGCATCCGTCCTTTGGCTTCCTGCGCCGGTCGCCCGACACCACCGTCTCCCTAGCGGCGGGAAAGCCGTGGCGAGTGGAGGTGCTCGATCCCTCGTCACTTGACGAGGAGACGGTCGTCGCCGCGTCGGAGACTGCCGCGCCCGACGCCGCATTAACGGCAGAGCTGAAAGAACGGCTCAAGTACACCTATCCATATACCGCGCTCGCCCGTGTGCCCGCGAAGGTCGCGGCATCCCAACTGTCCCACGAGGGATTGAGCCGACAGCACATTGCCGCCGCACGCCCCGATTTTCTACAGAAGGACGGGATGTCCGCCGCGCAGAAAGGTACGGCATTGCACACCTTTATGCAGTTTGCGGACTATACCCGTGCGGCGGTGGACAGCACAGAGGAGATCCGGCGGTTGGTTGCCGCGGGCTTCCTCACGCCGCATCAGGCAGAGGTACTGCCGATCGACAAAATCGACCGCTTCTTCGCAAGCGACTTGTACGTCCGTATGCAGGCATCCCCCGATTGCCGCCGCGAGTTCCATTTCACCGTCACCGTGCCCGCTGATGCTGTTGCTGATGCGTCGCTTGGGTTTGATGGGGAAGAGGTGCTGGTGCAGGGTATCGCCGACTGTGTGTTCCGCGAGGGCGCAGGGCTGATCCTGCTCGACTATAAGACCGACCGCGTCGGCGAGCCGCAGGAGCTTGTCGATCGCTACCGTACACAGCTGCAGTTCTATCAGCAGGCACTCGAACAGATCTTCGATCTGCCCGTCACGCAGGCGGTTCTGTATAGTTTCCATCTCGGTGAGACTGTCGATGTCGCTTTGTAAACAGCACAAACAGGACACCCGACCTTACGGTCGGGTGTCCTGTTTGTATTAAATGTAAGTGTTTACAATAGTTGCACGATCAACTCGGTAACGAATACGGCGGTACAGCTGAGCGCGGCAACGGTGACGAGAGTGCGCTTGCAAAGCGCGGCGACCAACGCCACCGCTAACGCGACCGCGCCGCTGATGACGGCGTTGGTCGAATAGAGAATGGCGGGGAAGGTCATCGCGGTCAGACAGGCGCAGGGCACGTAAGCGAGGAACGAGCGGACGAAGCGATTTTTGATCTCCTTGCGGAAGAACACCAGCGGGATCATCCGAATGAGATAGGTGGTGACCGCCATCACCGCAATGTAGATATAGGGGCTCATTCGTTCTCCTCCTCTGTGTCCTCGATGGGGAAGAGCGCGGCGCAGACCGCCGCGGCGAGCACCGTACAAATGACAATGGCAAGACCGTTGTCTACCGCCTTTAGCCACGGCATCCAGGTGAATAGACAGCTGAGTACCGCCGCGAGCAGTGCGGCGATGCGTTTCGGCTTGCTTTCGACTGCCTGCGGCACGACGATGGCGACGAACATCCCGTAGAGTGCCACGCCGAGCGCGGTGCTCACCGAGGTGGGGAGAATATCTCCCGCCAGCGCGCCGAGCAGGGTGCCGCTCGTCCACCCGAGGATGGGGGTCAGTCCCAGTCCGACCATATAGGGGACGGTGAGCGGTACGGGGCGCTGCATCGCGAGCGCGAAGATCTCGTCTGTGTTGTAAAAGGCGATAACAAGCCGCTGAAACAGCCCGAATTTCTTGCCGAGCTTTTGGCTGAGCGCGAGACTCATCAGCGCATAGCGGCTGTTGATGACGAGCTGGGTGAGCAGCATGATCCACAGAGAAGATGCCGCGGCGATGACGCCGATGGCGGCAAACTGTCCTGCGCTTGTGACGTTGGTCAGTGACATCACCGTCGCCTGCACGACGTTGACTGTCCTCACCGCCGCCACGCCGAAGCCGAAGCTGACGGCGAAATAGCCGATGCCGACGGGCAGGCTGTCTCGCACGCCGAGTGCGTATTCTTTACGATCCATAGTTACGTTCCTTTAGTCGGTTTATTTGAGCCGATCGGCAATGTCGAGGATGAGACGCTCGGTCTTTTCCCAACCGAGGCAGGGGTCGGTGATGGACTGACCGAACTGGTGGTCGGTCGCGCTTGCCGCACCGTCGACGAGATAGCTCTCGATCATCAGACCCTTGACCAAGCGGCGCACGTCGGGATTGTGGTTGCAGCTGTGCACCACGTCGGATGCGATACGCACCTGCTCGGCGTATTTCTTGCCGGAGTTGTTGTGGTTGGTGTCAATGATCGCGGCGGGGTTGATGAGGTCGGATTTGGCGTACAGCTCGTTTAACTGTATCAGATCCTCGTAGTGGTAGTTGGAGACCGAACGACCCGTGTAGTCAACGTAGCCGCGCATGATCGCGTGGGCAGAGGGGTTGCCGCTGCTCTTAACCTCCCAGCCGCGGTAGAGGAAGGTGTGCCCGTGCTGTGCGGCAGAGATAGCGTTCATCATCACGGTCAGATCGCCGCCGGTGGGGTTCTTCATACCGACGGGCTCGTCGATGCCGCTCGCGGTGAGGCGGTGCTGCTGATTTTCCACCGAGCGCGCGCCGATCGCGACGTAGGCGAGCAGGTCGGACAGATAGCGGTGATTTTCGGGATACAGCATCTCATCCGCGCAGGTAAAGCCATAGTCGCGCAGGGCGCTCAGATGCAGGTCGCGGATGGCAAGGATGCCCTCGAGCATATCGGGGCTGTGGGTCGGATCGGGCTGATGCAGCATCCCCTTATATCCCGCGCCGGTGGTGCGGGGCTTGTTGGTGTAGATGCGGGGGATGATGAGCAGCTTATCCGCCACCTCGTCCTGCACACGGCGCAGGCGGGAGATGTATTCGAGAACGGGCTCCTTGCTCTCGGCGGAGCAGGGACCGATGATCAGCAAAAATTTATCCGATTCGCCCGCAAACACGCGGCGGATCTCCTCGGCGCGCGCCTCGCGCACAGCGGCGAGCTCGGCGGTGACGGGGTATTGTTCTTTGATGTCCTTCGGGATGGGGAGTTTGCGTCTGAAATCCATACTCATAGCAGTTTACCTCATTTCATTTAGGGCTTATCGAACAGGGCGCGGCGGGCGGTGGAGATGCGCATCATCTCGCGCATCTCGTCGCGGTCGCCGTCTCGCACGGTGGCATACAGGCGTTCGAAGGCGTCGCGGAAGCGATCCATCTCGCCGAGCAGCACCTCGCGGTTTTCGAGGAACAGCTCGCTCCACATCGCGTCATTGATGCGGGCGATGCGGGTCAGGTCGCGGAAAGAGTCACCCGTGTAGCGCACAAGCTCGGGGTCGTCCTTGGCGCACATCAGCGATACCGCGATGCAGTGGGTCAACTGGGACAGAAAGCCGATCATCTCGTCGTGCCGCTCGGGGCTGAGTTGGGACACGTAACGGAAGCCGAGCGTCCAGCCGAGATCCTCGCACAATTCAATAGCGTCGGGGGTGTTGTCCTTGGTCGGGACGACAAGGTAGTTCGCGCCGTAGAAGATGCGGTCGTCGGCGTTTTCTACGCCGCCGACCTCGCGACCCGCCATCGGGTGCGCGGCGATATATTCCACGCCGTCGGGCAGCAAGGACTTAATGCGGGGGATGATGCTCCCCTTAACGCCCGTCACGTCGGTGACGATGGTGCCGCTCGTCAGCAGATGCCCGTGCTGCTCCATCCACTCGATAAATGTGTGCGGATAGAGCGCGAAGATGATGAGATCCGCTTTCGCGATCAGGTCGGGCTCGACTTCGGTGGTGCCGTAGCCGATGATGCCCTTATTCATCGCATAGTCGACCGAGGACTGCTCCAGCGTGATCGCACTGACGGGGTAGCCGCGACGGCTCAGCGCCATTGCGTAGCTGCCGCCGAGCAAGCCAAGACCGACGATGAGGATGTTGTGATGTTTTTCGAGTCTCATAGTATAGTCACCTGAATTCCCAGCTTTGTGATATCGTCAAAGAAGTTCGGATAGCTTTTGGCGACCGCTTCTGCGCCCGCAATTTTGCCGCCGACGAGGGAGCACAGCACGCTCATTGCCATCACGATGCGGTGGTCGTTGTGCCCGTCGATGACGCTGTCGGGAGTATGTAGCGTCGCTTTGTGTACGATGACGCGATTTTCTTCCACTGTCACGGGGATGCCGCATTTTTTAAGCTCCGCCTGCATCGCGGCGGCGCGGTTGGATTCCTTGATCTTCAGCCGCGCCGTGCCGTTGAACACGCCGCCGTTCTTCACCGCCGCAACGGCGAACAGGATGGGCGCGAGGTCGGGGCAGTCGGACAGGTCAATGGGGTCGGTATCGCCCGTGTCCAGACGGGCGAACAGTTCGCGGTAGACGCGATCGCCCTGCGGGGTGTTCTCGTCGAGCCCCTCGACGGTGACGTCGCCGTCAAAGAGGTTAAACGCCTCTAAAAATGCGGCGTTGGACCAGTCGCCCTCCACCGCCACTTGGCGCGGACGATAGGTCTGCCCGCCGGGGATGAGGATGGCGTCCCCCATACGGTAGAGGATGATGCCGAAGTCGGTGAGTGCCTTGAGCGTTAGGTCGATGTAGGAGAGGCTCTCCGCCTTGCCCGTGATGGACAGGACACTGTCCTCTTTCGCGAGCGGCAGAGCGAAGAGAAGCCCGCTGATAAACTGGCTGGACACGTCGCCGGGGACGGCATAGCGCCCGCCGACGAGCGGGCCGCACACCGTGAGGGTGTTGTCGTGCTGCTCAAAGCGCAAGCCTGCCGCCGCGCATAGGTCGGCGTAGACGCCGAGCGGGCGTTGCATCAGCCGCTCGGCACCCGTCAGTGTAACAGGCTTGTCGGATAACAGACACAGCGGGATCATAAAGCGCAGGGTCGAGCCGCTCTCGTGACAGTCGAGCGGTGTTGTCGGCGCGGCGGTGGCGGGGGTCAGCCCGCCGAGCTTCACCGTGTCGCCGTTTTGCTCGATACGCGCGCCGAGCGCACGCAGGCATCGCAAAGTGGCTTTAATATCCTCCGACCACGCGACATTTGTGATGACGCTGTCCGCCGACAGTGCGCCGCAGATGAGGTCGCGGTGCGCCATACTCTTGGACGGCGGCGCAGTGATACACCCGCACGCGGTGGAGGAGTTAATCGTAACGTTCATTTATTTCGCCTCAATGATGGTTTTTAAATAGTCCATAGCCTCGGTGTAGCCATTAAGCCCGTGTCCGCAGATGGTCTTGACGCACGCGGCGCGGATGAAGCTTACCTGGCGGAAATCCTCACGCGCGCTGACGTCCGAGATGTGCACCTCGACCGTGGGGATGCCGACCGCCTTGACCGCGTCGAGGATGGCGACACTGGTGTGGGTGTAGGCGGCGGGGTTGATGACGATGCCGTCAACCTTGCCGTAGCACCGCTGGATCTCATCGACGAGGTCGCCCTCGTGATTGGACTGGTAGCAGGTGACCTCGGCACCGATCGCCTCACCGTGTGCTTTGACAAGCGCACACAGCGCGTCGTAGCCGCTGTTGCCGTAGATCTCCGGCTCGCGGATGCCGAGCATATTGAGGTTGGGACCGTTGATGACCGCAATTGTCATTTTGTAAACCCTTCTTCCATCAGTCGGATGTTTTGATTTATATCGGGTACACAGTCGACGGTGACATCCGCCGCCGCGCAATAGAGGTCGTAGCGTTCGTGGTATCGCTGTTTCAACAGCTCGCTGTTCGAGGACAGCGGGCGGTCGGCGGTGGTGACGAGCGCCTCGAGCGGGCGATCAAGGAAGCAGAGCCGCCCGTTTGCCCGCAGGATGTTTACGTTTTCTGCTCGCAGGATAGCGCCGCCACCCGTTGCGATGACGGTGTTCTGTACGCTCTCGAGTGAGCGGATGACCGCTGACTCAAGGTCGCGGAAGCCCGCTTCGCCGCGTTCGGCGAAGATGGTGGGGATGTCGATACCCGCCTGCTCGCGGATGAGGTCGTCGGTGTCGACGAACGCCATCCCGTGCTTGACGGCGAGCCGTTTACCGAGGGTGGTCTTGCCGCACCCGGGCATCCCGATGAGCACGAGATTTTGCTTGTCGTTGCGAATTTTGCGGTAGACGGCCTCAATCTTATCCTCGGGGACGGTGGTGTCGAGAAAATGCTCGACCGCGACCGCTGCTTGTGCGACGAGCATATATAAGCCGCCCGTCGCGGGGATGCCGAGGCTCTGCGCCTGCCGCACGAGCCGCGAGCGCAGGGGGTTGTAGATCGCGTCCGCGACTCCGATAAGGTGCGGAAATTTGGCTGGGTCGATCGGTTGATTGTCGGGATTTGGGTACATCCCGCAGGGAGTGGTGTTGAGGATGATCTCAGCATCATTATGTGCGGTGAGCGCATCCTCATACGAGATGCAGTCGTCTTTCGCTGTGCGGGACACGCGGATAACTTCCCGCGCACTGAGGGCGTTGGCGACGGCGACGGCGGTTTTAGACGTGCCACCGCTGCCGAGGATGAGCACCTTTTTGCCCGCGGGGTCGATGCCCGCGCGGCGCAGCAGTGCGCTCATTCCCGCGAAGTCGGTGTTGTAGCCGTATAGCCTATCGTCGCGGTTGACGATGGTGTTCACTGCGCCGATGGCGGCGGCGATGGGGTCGATCTCGTCGAGATAGGGTATGACGTCCTGTTTGTAGGGGATGGTGACGTTGATCGCCCGAAAGTCGTGGGCGGTCATAAACGCCGCCAGCTCCCCGCGCGGGATCTCGCGGATCTCGTAGTCGTAGTCCGCGAGGCAGGCGTGGATCTCTTTTGAAAAACTGTGGGAGAGCTTCTCCCCGATACATCCGTATTCCATTATTCCGCCAGCCAATCTGTTCCGAATTTGATGCTCAGCGCATCGCACAGTGTCAGCGCGACCATACTGTCCGCGACCACCCGCGCGCGATGCACGATGCAGGGGTCGTGCCGCCCGCCCGCGACGAGGTCGGTCAGCTCGCCCGTTTCGAGGTTGAGGGTGCGCTGTGCCTTGTGAATGGTGGGGGTGGGCTTGACCGCACAGCGGATGAGGAGCGGCATCCCGTTCGAAATACCGCCGTTCATACCACCGTTATGGTTGGTCGCGGTGGCGACGGTGTCGCCGTCTTTCACAAAGCAGTCGTTTGCCTCGCTGCCGCGCATCCCGCACAGCGCAAAGCCGTCACCGAACTCCACACCCTTAACGGCGGGGATGGAGAACAGCGCGTGCGCGAGCACGCTCTCGAGGGTGTCGAACCACGGCTCGCCAACGCCGACGGGCAAGCCCGTAACGATCGTCTCGAGCACACCGCCGACGCTGTCGCCGTCTTCTGCGGCGGCGATAATCGCCGCTCTCATCGTTTCGGCGGCGGTGTCGTCGAGCACCGCGAATGCGGCGTCGTTAAGCTTTGCCATATCCGCGCTAAGATCGCCGAACGGGCGATCCGCCACGCCCGCAGCGCGGGCGATGTGGGTCGCGATATGGATGCCCTTTTGTTTCAGAGCGGGGATGACGATGGCGGCCGCCGCGACGATGGCGGCGGTGATGCGACCGCTGAAATGCCCGCCGCCGCGCGGGTCGGCGTAGCCGCCATATTTCACCCGTGCGGTATAATCCGCGTGCCCCGGCCTGGGCGTTGCGGCGAAGGGGGCGTAATCGCCCGATTTCGTGTCGCCGTTCGGGATGCGGATGAGGATGGGCGAGCCGGTCGTTCTGCCGTTATACACGCCGCTCTCGATGACGAAGGGGTCGGTCTCCTGCCGCGGGGTGGACAGCTTGCCGACGGGGCGGCGCAGGGTGAGCTGATGACGGATGAAGTCCTCATCCACGCGGATGCCGGGGGCGAGCCCGTCGATGACTGCGCCAACCGCCGCGCCGTGGCTCTCGCCGAACAGCGTGACGCTCACGTGACTGCCGAGGATGTTTCTCATACGTCGATCGCTCCTTTCGCCTGCTGAACGTAGGCGTTCAGCGGCAGTTTTTTGATCTCGAAGGTGCCGACCTGCGGCACGGTGACGACGGCAATGTCCTTGCCGTCGGCTTTTTTGTCGTGGGTGAGCGCCTCGAGAATGCGATCAAGCTCACCGCTCACCGTGGTGGGGAGATTGAGGTTCTCCAGCACAGGGATCAGCCGCGCGCGCACCTCGTCGGAGCACATCGGGAGCATCCCGATGGCGACGCACTCGCCGTGGTAGTAGTGCGCCATATCCTCGGCACTCTCAATGGCGTGCGCGAGCGTGTGTCCGAAGTTGAGCACGCGGCGAAGCCCGCCCTCGCGCTCGTCCTGCTCGACGACGCTTTTCTTGATGAGCAGAGATCGCTCGATGACTGTCTCGATCTTGTCGATCTGCTCGCCGCGCTCAAATAAGGCGAACAGTTCCGGATCGTGTGTGAGTGCCATCTTCACCGCCTCCGCCATGCCGTTCGACACCTGCCGTGCGGGCAGGGTGGCGAGGGTGTCGGGGTCGATAAGCACCGCGCACGGCGGCCAGAACGCGCCGACGATGTTTTTATATCCGCCGAAATCGATGGCGGTCTTGCCGCCGATGGAGGAGTCTACCTGACTGAGCAGGGTGGTGGGGATGTTGTAGAAGTCGATGCCACGCATATAGCACGCCGCGGCAAAGCCCGCGAGATCGCCGACCACGCCGCCGCCGACCGCGACCACGCAGTCGGTGCGGGTGAAGCCCTGTTCAGTCAGCACGCTGAGCAACTCGAGGAAGCGGTCACTGCACTTGGATGCCTCGCCCTCGGGGACGGTGATAACGGTTGGCTCGGCGCATTGCGCGGCGACCGTCTTGGCATACGCGGCGGGCACGCCGCTGTCGGTGACGACCAGCACGCGGCGCGCAAGGTTCATAAATGTGCCCGCGCGGCTCAGTGCGCCGCGCTCGAGCAGAATATCGTAGCTACCTGCGGCGGTTTTGACGGGGATGATCATAGCTATCACACCTTATAATACGATTTCTTTCTCAAAGCTGGCGATGACCCGCACCTGATCACAACAGGTGCGTAGCTCCTCCAGCATCTTCTTGCCGTCGTCGCTGGTGATGTTGCCCTCACCCTCGGCGTAGAAATAATAGCTCCAAATGAGGTCGCGGGCGGGGCGGCTCTTGAGGGCGCGCAGGTTAAATTTGTGCGAGCCGATAACCGAGATGGCGCGACCGAGTGAGCCCGCCTCGTTCTTCACCGTGAACAGCATAATAAAGCGGCTGTCCTTCGGGCTTTCGCTCTTCGGTGTGCGGGAGAACACCGCGAAACGGGTGGTGTTCTGGTTACTCTTATTGATGCGGGCTTCCAACTTTTTGAGCCCGTATTTCTGCGCCGCTTCGTCGCTGCCGATGGCGGCGATGTCGTGGCGTTCCCATTCGGCGACCTGCTTGGCGGCGACGGCGGTGTTGACCGCCTCAATGGTGTCGAAACCGTGCTCGCGGATGTAGTCCGCGCATTGCCCGAGCGCCTGCGGGTGGCTGATGACGGTCTTCACCTGATCCATCGTCGTGCCTTTGATCGCGAGCAGATTTTGCTCGATGCCGATGTCATACATTCCGTTGATGAACAGCGGACCGAAGAACGCGAGATCCATCACCGCGCCGACATCACCGTTATAGCTGTTCTCGAGCGGCAACACCGCGCAGTCACAGTCGCCGCTGATGACCGCGTCGTAGGTGGCTTTAAAATCCTTGTGCGGGACGGTGGTCGCCTCGGGGAAGATGCGAGAAGCCGCAATGTCGGCGAACGCGCCCTCGACGCCGCTGAACGCGACACGCATCCCGTCCATCAGACGGGACTGAAACGCGCGGGACAGCGCCATCGTGTTCTCCATAAACGGCACGTAATACGAGCGGTAGCTCTCGTCCGCGATCCATTCGCGGTTGCGCTCGATGATCGCCTGCTCGCGCGCGGTGTCGAGGATCGGCAGACCGCGCTCCTTCTTGTAGGCGGCAACAAGACGAGCGGCGTCCATCCGCTTTTCAAACTGGCGGGCGATCTCGCGATCGGCCTCGTCGATCATTTGTCTGGCTTTTTCCAGATCGGTCATATCATCACTTACTTTCCTGATAGTCGTTATACAGCGCGCGGAAGGCGGGCAGGGCGCGCTCGATGGTGTCGTAGGCAACACAGTAGGCGAGCCGCACGTAGCCCTCGAAGCCGAAGCTGTCGCTCGGCACGAGCAACAGCTCGTATTTCTTCGCCCGCTCGCAGAAGGCGTAGGCATCGGGTTCGAGCGCCTTCATAAACAGGTAGAACGCGCCGTCGGGGCGGGCGACCTTGTAGCCGATGTCGGTAAGCGTCTCGTAGAAGAGATCGCGGTTCTTGCGATAGGCGTCGATGTTGGCGGTCTCGTTCAGGCACTCGCCGATAGTGTACTGCAAGAGGCTCGGCGCGCAGACAAAACCCAGCGCGCGACCCGCGCCGCACACCGCGGCGAACACGTCGCCCGCGTCGTCCATACGGGGAGACACGAATATGTAGCCGATGCGCTCACCCGGCAGGGACAGCGACTTGCTGTAGGAGTAGCACACGATGGTGTTCTTATAGTAGAGCGGCAGATACGGTACGTCCATATCGTATACCAGCTCGCGATAGGGTTCGTCAGCGATGAGGAAGATCTGCGTGCCGTATTCTTCCTGCTTTTTGTCCAGTAGGGCGGTCAGCTCGCGGATGGTGTCGAGCGACAGCACCACGCCCGAGGGGTTGTTGGGGGAGTTGACGATGATCGCCTTGGTTTTGTTGGTGATCGCCGCCGCGAGCGCGGTAAAGTCGATCTGGAAATCCTCCTCGCGGCACTTGACAACCGTGAGGGTCGCGCCCGCTTTCTCGGCGAACACGCGGTATTCGGGGAAGAAGGGCGCGAGCACCACCACCTCGTCGCCGTCGTTGACGATCGCGTGCAGGCTGATGGTCAGCGATGCCGCCGCGCCGCAGGTCATATAGATGGTCGCGGGGGACGCCTCCATCCCGAAGCGGCGGGTGATCTGCGCGGCGATCTTGCCGCGCACCCCGAGGTCGCCGGGGGCAGAGGTGTAGCCGTGCAGGGCGACGGGGTCCTGCTCGGTGACCAGTCGGCGGATCGCCTCGTTCACTGCCGCGGGGGCGGGGATCGAGGGGTTGCCGATGCTGAAGTCGAATACCTTGTCGTCGCCGATCTCGGCGCGGCGTTTCTTCGCGTATTCAAAGATCTCGCGGATGACCGAGCTCTTTTTGCCGAGCTGCTCCATTTTTTGTGCGATCATAGTTCTCGTCCCTTTCGATGATAAAAGTCAATAAAAAAGCCCGCATTCCATCAGCCCGTCAGGGGCACGCGGAACAGCGGACCATCATGTACACGTGTGTGTCAGCCTCATCAGTTGGCTGCACGGGTGCACTGCCGGTCCGCGCTGGTAAAGGTATAAAAATACGAAAAATTGACCTTCGCGAACATTCGGCTCACCTCTTTTTACAAATCTTGTGACCTATTATATATAATTCCTTTATATTTGTCAAGTGTTTTTCGCTGTAAAGCGTTAAAGTTTTTTGCGAGCAAAGATTTGCGCAAACCACAGATAGCGCCGTAAGGACCGACCTATGTGTCGGTCCGTTTCGAGGACTGGCACGCAGGCCTATGAAGCGGAACGGCACATAGGCCGTTCCCTACTTTACAAGTCATTCGGTTTGTGCTATAATGGCGGTGCGACACAATTCAATAGTAGCCATACACGACGGGATTGTATTTTTATTTTGGTAAAAATGCATTCTCTTTTCTTGCATTCCCTCGTGGATGGCAGAATTGTGTCGCAGCAATCTGAGATGCGTTTTTCGGTGCGCAGCTTCGGCTGCGCACTTTTTTATTTTTAAGGAGAGATCAATATGTTGTTAAATGCATCTGAAGTACCTGCTGGCGGCGGTTCTGTTTTTCACGTTGTGATTATTCCTGTTATTTTACTGATTGGCCTTTTGTGTTATGGTGTCATAAAATTCACCAAAAAACATCTCGCGGATGTACGAATGGGAAGAGTCAACAAGTTTAATCGGCTGTTCATTGTTTTGTGCATTCTGGGAGGTCTGATAGATTTTTTAATCATAGGCTTATTAACCGGTTGTGGTTTTACATTCTCGGAAATTCTGCTATATCTTATCATTTTATTTGTCCCCGGCGTTGTTACACAGGGATTATATTTTCTCCCGTACCTAATAGCAAACAAAAAACACCACCGGCAGGAAACGGCCATTTTCATCCTTAATCTTTTTGCCGGGTGGACAATTATAGCCTGGGTCATCGCTCTGGTATGGGCGTGCACAGAGTCAAAACAACAAACAGTGATACAGCAAACGAACATAATGAGTAGTACTGATGAGTTGAAGAAATATGTAGAACTGTTGGATCAAGGCATTATCACGCAAGAAGAATTTGATGCAAAGAAAAAACAAATAATGGATATATAAGTGGCAGATGTTTCAAAGTCATTCATATTGAATGACTTCAGTAGCTTAAGTATATTAATAGAGCGTGCCCCGAGATGTACCGAAACATCTCGGGGCAATCTTTACCCTTCTTCCTGATACTTATGCAAGATCTCGCGGAAGCGTGCCGCGTGGACACATTCCTCCTCCGCAAACTCGGCGAATACCTTGGCAACCTCGGGGTCGTCGTTTATTTGCTTGGAATACAGCTCGAAATCCCGCGTCAGCTCCATCGAATTTTCCCACGCCCGCATCAGCTTATCGCGAGTGGTGATCTGAATCGGTCCGTCGGCATCTTGTTTGCAGTTCATCCATTATTCCTCCTTATGGGAATAGTATGTGTGGAAGAAGGAAGGAATATGCAAACCGAAATAACGTTCGTAGGGGCGGGCGCACGGCAATGACGGACGTTGGTTGTTGTAGTGCGCGTTGCCGTGCCATACAAATGTCGCAAATGCGCCATTTGTCCGAGGATGTGTAAGAACTATGGCGACCGCCCGCAAGTGGTTTCTGCAAATCAATACGGGCGATTCGTGAATCGCCCTTACAACCGTTGTTTGCATAAGCAACAAATAGCATCGTAGGGGCGGGTTTCCCTGCCCGTCGAGATTGTCGTTTACCTGTTACGGGACAGGAGACCTGTCCCCTACAATAGAATTTGTGGTTTCGCAGAGGACGCGAAAGGCTCCCTCTGACGAGGGAGCTGGACAGATTTCTGCAAACCACAAAAAACAGCCGCATCCCAAAAACAGGATGCGGCTGTAAGCTTGTCTATACGAATTATTCGGCAGCTTCCTCAGCGGGAGTCTCCTCGACAGCCTCTTCGGCGGCGGGAGCTTCCTCGACAACGGGAGCCTCCTCCTCGGGCAGCAGGGCGCGGATGGACAGGCTGATGCGCTTGCGCTCATAGTCGACGGCGGTGATCTTCGCCTCGACCTCCTGACCGATCTGCAGCTCATCCTGCGGCTTCTCGACGCGATGGTTGGCGATCTGCGAGATGTGGATGAGACCGTCCACGCCGGGCAGGATCTGCGCGAACGCGCCGAACGCGGTCATACCGACGACCTTCGCGGTGACCACGCTGTCGATCGGATACTGCGCCTTAAAGATCTCCCAGGGATTGTCCTCCGCCTTGCGGTAGCCGAGGGAAATTTTCTTCTTCTCGGCGTCGAGTGCCTTAATGAAGACGGTGACGGTGTCGCCGACGTTCATCACTTCGGAGGGATGCTTAATGCGGCTCCAAGACATCTCGGAGATGTGGACCATACCGTCCACGCCGCCCAGATCGACGAACGCGCCGTAAGAGGTGAGGGACTTGACCGCGCCGGTATACTCCTGACCGACCTCGGCCTGCGCCCAGAACTTCTCCTCGAGCTCCTTGCGAGCCGCCTGTGCGACCTGACGGACGGAGCCGACCGCATGGCGGCGGTGGGTATTGACCTCAATGATCTTGAGCTGGACATCCTGACCCTTCAGGGGGCTGAGGTCTTCCATACGGTTGACGGAAGCCTGAGAAGCGGGCACGAACACGCGCACGCCGTTGGTGACGACGAGCACGCCGCCCTTGATGACCTCGACGACGGTGCCGTCGAGCACGGTGCCTTCAGCCTCGGCATTGACGATGGTCTCCCAGCCCTTGAGCGCGTCGACGCGCTTCTTGGACAGCAGGATGGTGCCCTCCTGATCGTTGGTGCGCATGATGAGCAGTTCGAGCTCATCACCGATCTTCACCAGATCAGCGGGGACGGCGTTGGGATCATTGGACAGCTCGACAGCGGGGATATAACCGGTCTGCTTGCGGCCAATGACTTCTACCTGAACCTCGTTGGGCGCGATAGCCACGACCAACCCACGGACTTTATCATCAGTGGCGTTCTGCAGAGTCGCATCCACAGCGGCGGCGAACTCTTCAGAGCTCATCTCCTCATTATTTTCGATTTTGGTTTCCAGGGCTTCGCTGTTGTTGACGATTTCGGACATAGTGCAATGTACCTCCTTTATAATATCGGACGGTGTGGAAGCGCCGGCGGTCAGACCGACAGTCTGACCCGCAGTGAAGGCGTCGCGCGGCAGCTCGTCCGCTGTCTCGACCCAGTGGGTCGGGCAGTAGGGGGAGCAGACGGCACACAGCTTCGCTGTGTTGGAGCTTTCCTTTCCTCCGACAATTACCATCTGATCGCATTCCTGTGCGAGTGAGATGGCTTCGCGCTGTCTTTCGGCAGTCGCATTACATATTGTATCAAATATTTGGAGATTTGTACAGTGTTTTTTTGCGATTTTTGCGCATTTTTCCCACAACTTGGTGTTGAAGGTAGTTTGTGCCACCATAATGCACGAAGCGGTTTCCAAAAATTGGTGTTTTTTTATGCAATATTCCAATTCGTCCTCGTTGCTGAACACAAACACGGACGGTGTTTCGCCGTTTTCGACGCAGTGACCGCGGATGCCGAGAACCTCGGGATGGGTCGCGTCGCCTGCGATGAGCACCACACTGCCCGCGGCGGAATGCTCACCGACGATGCGGTGGATCTTCGCAACAAAGGGGCAGGTCGCGTCGCTGCAACGCACGCCGAGACGATCGATCGTCTCGTAGGTCGAGCGGGGCACGCCGTGCGAGCGGATGACCAGCGTAGCCCCTTCGGGAGTGTCGGCGGGGTCGCTGACGGTCTTTACACCGCGGGCGGCGAGGTCATTCACCACCTGTGGGTTGTGGATGATCGGCCCGAGGGTCGCGACGGTCTCGCCCGCGTCGAGCAGCTCGTGCACGCGGTTGACCGCTTTATTGACACCGAAGCAGAAGCCGGCGCTTTTGGCGAGTTTAACAGGCATAGTGACTCTCCGTTTACTTAGGTAGATTTTCTAAAATGACCTCTTTCATCCGCGCAACCGACTCCTCGAGCGTGAGTGCGCCCGTGTCCACCTCGATAGCATCCTCTGCCTTGCGCAGGGGGGAGGCGGCGCGGTGCGCGTCGTCGTAGTCGCGCTTGACCATATCGGCAAGCACCTCGTCGTAGGTGACAGTCTCACCCTTTTCGATGAGCTCCTTATACCGCCGCTCGGCGCGCGCCTCGGGGGACGCGGTGAGGAAGATCTTGACATCCGCGTTCGGCAGGATGGTGGTGCCGATGTCTCGCCCATCCATAATCACCGAGTGGGTGGCGGCGATATCCCGCTGTAGTTGTAGCAGGAACGCACGCACCGCGGGGATGGCGGATACTTTGGACGCTGCCATCGAGATCTGCGGGGTGCGGATGCGACCGCTGACGTCCTCGTCGTTGACAAAGACGCGCTGTTCACCCTCCACGTGCGCGAGGGACACCCGCACGCCGTCGAGCGCGGCGATCACCGCGGCATCGTCGTCGATGGACACGCCGTTGTCGACCATATAGAAACCGATCGCGCGGTAGAGCGCACCGGTGTCGACGTAGATTAGGGTGAGTTCCTTCGCCAGAATACGGGCGATGGTGCTTTTACCCGCGCCGGCGGGACCGTCGATCGCGATAGCGTATGACATAGATTCACACATCCTTACAATTTATGTGGTTACCGGCGGCATAGCCGGTGGAGAAAGCGATTTGCAGATTAAAGCCGCCCGTATAGGCGTCCACATCCAGCACCTCGCCTGCGAAATACAGGTCGCTCACCAGCCGGGATTCCATTGTGCGAGCGTTGACCTCTTTGACGGACACGCCGCCCGCGGTGACGATCGCTTCCGCGATCGGGCGAAAGCCGTCCACACGCACGGGCATCGCCTTGATGAGATCCCGCAGGCGCAGGCGCTCCTCCTTGGTGATGGCGTTGCACTTTTTCGCGCTGTTGATCTGCGCCAACCGCAGGATGGTGGGGATGAGCAGGCGGGGCAGCAGCTTGCCGAGGGCGTTGCCGATGTCCATATTGTTACGCTCGGCGAAATCCCGCAGGATGCGCGCGTCGAGCTGTTCGCGAGAAAGCCCCGGCTTCCAATCGATGACCAGTGTGTAGCGTCCCGCCGCCATCTGCCGCATATGGGCGCTCGCACTGAGCACCATTGGCCCGCTGACCCCGAAGTGGGTGAACAGCATCTCACCGAGATCGTCGTAAATGACCTTGTTTGTCGTGTTGTCGCGTACGGTCAGCCCGCAGTTTTTGAGGGATAGTCCCTGCATATCGAGGCAGAATGCGTCGGGGCTTTCGAGTGCGACCAGTGAGGGGCGCGGGGGAATGACGGTGTGACCCGCTTGCTCAGCCAGGGTGTAGCCGTCGCCGGTCGAGCCCGTGCCAGGATAGGAGCAGCCGCCCGTTGCGACGATGACGGCGTCCGCGTCGAGTGCGCGCCCATCTTCGAGTGTCACGCCGACCACCGCGCCGTTCTCGATGCGAAGCGTGGTGACCCGCCCTTCGATAAAGCGCGCGCCGCCTTTTTTTGCGTAGCCAACGATGCCGTCGACGATGTCCACCGCCTTGTCCGACACGGGGAACACGCGGTTGCCGCGCTCGGTCTTGAGCGGGATGCCCGCGTCCTCGAGCAGCGCCATCATATCCTGCGGCGTGAAGGCGGTGATGGCGCTGTAGAGGAAGCGCCCGTTTTCCGGCACGTGGGCGATGAACTCGTCCACCGTGCAGTTGTTGGTAACGTTACAGCGCCCCTTGCCGGTGATCATCACTTTACGCGCGGGGCGGGGATTGCGTTCGATGACGGTCACGGTGTGACCGTTTCGCGCGGCCGCACCGGCGGCTATACAGCCCGCCGCACCGCCGCCGACGATCAGTATATTCATCGGGCGTTCTCCGTTTCATCCATTTTCTCATACACCTTATAGGTGTTCCAGAGATGCTCGAGCTCCTCGAGCTTGCCGCGGTTCTTGTCCATTGTGCGCAGGGAGATCGCGACAATGAGGGCGTTGATGATGCTCATCGGGGCGACCAGCGAGTCGACCACCGATGCCATATCGCTGTGTGCGAGCAACAGGCTCGTCGCATAGGGCGCGATGGGGGACAGGCGGCTGTCGGTGATGGCGACCACCCCCGCGCCCTTGGAGTGGGCGTAGTGCAGGGTAGTCGCGGCTTTACTCGAATACCGCGGGAAACTGATGCCGATGACGGCATCCTGCACCCCGATATCCAGCATCTCCTCGAAGATCTCACTCTGACTGGAGGCGGTGAGCATCTGCACCCGCCCGCCGAGCAGCATCTTGAGATAGTGCGTGAAAAAGTTGGTCAGTGCCTTACAGCTACCCGCACCGAAGACGTAGATCTGGCGGGCGTTCACGAGGGTGTCCACCGCCTCGAAGAAGGTCTTTTCGTCGATCTCCTCCATCGTGCGGCGGATGTTGTTGATGTCGCCCGTCGCGACGTTGCGCAGAAGATTATCCTCGCTCATCCGCGCGCGGGTGACCTCCAGTCGTTCGACGATGGTGAGCTTACTGCGAATGAGCTCCTGCATCGCCTTTTGCAACTGCGGATAGCCGTCGAAGCCAAGCTCGGCGGCGAAGCGCACGACCGTCGACTCGCTCACCCCGACCTCCTCGCCGAGGCGCAACGCGGTCATAAAGGCGGCCTCATCGCAATGCTCGGCGATGAACTGCGCAATGCGGCGCTGTCCTTTGGAAAAATCCTTTTCGTGTTCACTGATAAGACCGATGAGGTTTTCTTTCATCGAACATCCCTCTTTCCGTACACCTTTGCACTATTGTATCCCAAAAAAATCAAAAATGCAAGTCGGAAATGAAATCCTGCAAAATTAAAATTTGAACAGTCGGTGTACGCGTGGTTGCCACGCGGTCATATATTTTGAGATGAGCCCCGTCAGGCACCAGTCATAGACGAAAAACACGCCGTTTGCGAGCAGTAAGAACACCCACGGCAGGGACAAACCGCCGACTGTGAAACTGTCGGCGGGAAGCCCGAACACAGTGAGCATCAGCAGGTACGCAACGATGACGGCGACGTTGAAGATCGCGAGTTTTATCCCCCATTCCGTGAGACGGGGCAGACGGCGGGTCTCCAGCACGGATTTGAGCACGGGATAGTAGCCGAAGAAGGCGATGTACAGTGCCTTGCCTTCCGGTGTCGGGACGAGGATGAGCGACAGCACGCTCACCACCGTGAACACCGCGAGCCCATATTTGCGTCCAAACTCAATGACGACGGGGATGCCGACGATGCCCGCGAGGGCGGCAAGGCTGATCTCCGTGATGGGGATGATCGTCATCAGCAGGATGACGAGGGACAGTGCCGCGACGATGCCGCAGAACGCGATTTTTGTGCCGTTTCGTTTGTTCATAGGAATATCCCCCTTTTTTGGGTTGTATGGGACGGCGTTTACGACGTCCCGCCTTGCGGAAGGCATAAATGCCTTCCCTACAAAAATCGCCGCTGTGATCCGATCACAGCGGCGGGTGAATTTAACAACAGCGGATGAAATCGCCGCCCATACATTCACAGCAGCAGTCGGCGCAATACAGGGTGGTGCAGACGTCGCAGGCATCCGCGCCCTGCCCGCCGCGCGTGCGGTAGCCGCCGGTCTGCCGATAGGCGCTGACCTGATTATACGCCTGACGGTATTCCATGTTTCCCGGCTCCATACGGCAGGCGGTCTCGAAATGGGTAAAGGCTTCCTCGAGCCAGCCCTTTTTATACAGCACACTGCCCTTGAGGAAGAACCATTCGGCATCGCGGGCGTGGCTCGGGATGCCGTCGAGCAGTACCTCGGCGTCGTGGATGCGGTTCTGGTGGATCATCTGTCGAATGTCGCCGTGGCGGGAATTGCCGGCGTAGCCACCGCTGTAGCTGCTCTGCCGCCCGCCGCTCTGCCGCGAGCCGCTCTTGCGCATGCGCACAATGGCATCGTAGGCGTCGTTGATCTCCTGCATCTTTTCCTCGGCGAGGTCGGACAGGGGGTTGTTGGCGTAGTTATCGGGATGATATTTGCGCGCGAGGGCGCGATAGGCACTCTTCACCTCGTCGTCGGTGGCGTTCGGCGAGATGCCTAATACTTCATACGGGTCACGACTCATAGGGCTTTTTCCTTTCCAAGGATAACGCGCCTTTGTGCGGCGGGCATCCCCTCTTCTAATATATTGCGTAATATGCCGTCGAAACGGCGAACGTCTAACAAATTATAGGCGGCGACACATTCCGCCAGACACGCGTTGAGCGTCAGCGCGGCGTATTCACGGCAGGCTTGGATGCCGTCCGCGTCATCCGCGCGTAGGTCTTTCGCCAACGCGTAGGGGTTATACTGCCCATCCCGAAGGTCGTCGGCAAGGTCGTCCACCGCGTCGACGAGATACACCCACCGCCCGAGACAGTAGCCGAAGCGCTCGAGCACCACCCGCTGTGTGTCATCCTGTGCTACGAGCGTCGCCATATAGGAAAGCAATTCCGCAAACGGTTCGGCGGCGCGGTCGATGGACGCGGTGCGCGTGCGCTCCGCGTCCGCTTGCGCCGCCATCATAGCCGCGATCGCGCGGTCGGCGTCGGGGCGGCGCTTGGCCGCCCGCCGACGGTAGGCGGCGAGGAGGGGATACGCACACGCCGCACCGAGTTTTTTGAAAAACTTCTCGTCCGCGAGGGTGTCGCGTAGCTTGTAGTACGCGAGCAGGGTGCCGAGGTCAGCCGCCAGATCGGTGGCAACGGTGTTTTGGCATTTAAGGCACTTTTTAGTGGGATTAAAACTGCACCGCCCGGGGCAAAAATCGGGATCATCCGCCTCCAGTGCGGCGTGCAACAGCGCGAAGAAGGTCATATCGTAGCTCAGGCTCATGCGCGCGGCGAGGCCGTAGCGCTTGCCGAGACGGCGGCACAGGGTGCAGTAGACACCCCGATACTGCTCATATTCGCCCATCGTGATGGTGGGCTTGTGTAACCGCACGTAGCCAAACATAGTATCACCTTAATGCTATTATACTCGAAAAAGGTACAATGGTATGAAGTAATTGTAAATTCTGCTCATTTCAGCATCTTTTTGAGATACTGACCCGTGTACGACTCCTCGCACGCGGCGACCTCTTCGGGGGTGCCGCAGACGACGAGCGTGCCGCCCTTGTCGCCGCCCTCGGGGCCGAGGTCGAGGATGTGGTCGGCGATCTTGATGACGTCGAGGTTGTGCTCGATGACGATGACGGTGTTGCCCGCGTCGACGAGCCGTTGCAGGACATCAATGAGCCGCTGAACGTCGGCGGTGTGCAGACCCGTGGTCGGCTCGTCGAGGATATACACCGTGCGTCCCGTGTCGCGGCGGGCAAGCTCGGTCGCGAGCTTGACGCGTTGGGCTTCACCGCCCGAGAGGGTGGTCGCGGGTTGACCGATCTTGACGTAGCCGAGCCCCACGTCCTGCAATGTCTGCAGTTTGCGCGCGATCTTCGGGTGCGCCGAGAAGAATGCCACGCCCTCCTCGACCGTCATATCCAGTACGTCCGCGATGGACTTGCCCTTATACTTCACTTCGAGCGTTTCACGGCTGTATCGCTTGCCGCCGCACACCTCGCAGGGCACGAAGATGTCGGGCAGGAAGTTCATCTCGATCTTTAAGATGCCGTCGCCCTGACAGGCTTCGCACCGCCCGCCCTTGACGTTGAAGGAGAATCGCCCCGCGTTGTAGCCGCGCACCTTCGCGTCGGTGGTGGAGGCGTACAGCTCGCGGATGTCGTTGAACACCCCCGTGTAGGTCGCGGGGTTGGAGCGCGGACTGCGCCCGATGGGAGATTGGTCGATGGCGATGACCTTGTCGAGGTGCTCCAGTCCCTCGATGGAGTCGTGCTTGCCCGCGCGGGTATGCGCGCGGTTGAGGTCTTTCGCCAGCCGCTTATACAAAATCGCGTTGACGAGCGACGATTTCCCCGACCCCGACACACCTGTCACGCAGGTGAACGCGCCGAGCGGGAACGCCGCGTCGATGTTTTTGAGGTTATTCTCTTTCGCCCCCTTGACGGTGAGGAAGTGCCCGTTGCCGGGGCGGCGCTTGGGCGGCAGAGGGATACGCCGCTTGCCTGAGAGATACTGTCCTGTCAGCGACTGCTCACAGGCTTCGATATCCGCCGCAGGACCCGAATACACCACGTGCCCGCCGTGGATGCCCGCGCCGGGACCGATATCCACGATCCAGTCGGCGGCGCGCATCGTGTCCTCGTCGTGCTCGACGACAATGAGGGTGTTGCCGAGGTCGCGCAGATGCCGCAGGGTGTCGAGCAGGCGATCGTTGTCCCGCTGATGCAGGCCGATGCTCGGCTCGTCGAGTACATACAGCACGCCCATCAGATACGACCCGATCTGGGTCGCGAGGCGGATGCGCTGGGCTTCGCCGCCCGACAGGGTCGCTGCGCCACGCCCGAGGGTGAGGTAACCGAGCCCCACGCTCGCAAGGAAATGCAACCGCTCGCGAATCTCTTTAAGCACGCGGTCGCCGATCATATGCTCGCGCTCGGTGAGTTCTAGTGCGTCGATAAACGTTTGTAATTCCTCGACCGTGAGGTCGCACAGCTGCATAATATTGCGCCCGCCGACCGTCACCGCAAGGCTCTCGGCTTTCAGCCGTCGCCCGTGACATTCGGGACAGCCGACCTGACTCATATATTGCTCGAGTTCCTCACGTACGATCTCGCTGGAGGTTTCGTTGTAGCGCCGCTGCAGGTTGTTCATCACGCCCTCAAAGGCGTTGTAATGCGTGCCGCTGCCGTATTCACGGGTATAGGTCATCTTGATCTTCTCGCCGCGAGTGCCGTAGAGGATAACGTCCAGCGCCTCTTTCGGCAGATCCTTGACGGGGGTGTCGAGCGAGAAGCCGTAGTGGGCGGCAAGCCCGTCGTAGTACATCTTGGCGATGGTGCCGCCGTCCTTGTAGCTCCAGCCGCTCGCTTGGATCGCGCCCTCGCGGATGGAAAGCGTATCGTCGACGATCACCCGCTCGGGATCCATTGACATATAGATGCCGAGACCTGTACATTTCGGGCATGCGCCGAAGGGGTTATTAAACGAGAACATCCGAGGGGACAGTTCCTCCACGCTTACCCCGTGATCGGGGCAGGCGTAGTTACGCGAAAAGGTGAGTTCCTCCCCGCCGATGACGTCCACCGTCAGCAGTCCACCCGACAGCGCGGTCGCGGTCTCTACCGAGTCAGTGAGTCGCCCGACGATGTCGTCGCGCACCACCAGACGATCAACGACGATCTCGATGGTGTGCTTTTTGTTCTTATCCAGCGGGATAGTTTCAAGCAGATCATATAAGATTCCGTCCACACGCGCACGGGCATAGCCCGCCTTGCGGGCGGATTCCAACTCTTTGACATATTGACCCTTGCGCCCGCGCACGATGGGGGCGAGCAGTTGGATCTTCGTCCCCTCGGGCAGTTCGAGGATGCGGTCGGTGATCTGATCCACCGTCTGCTGACGGATCTCCCGTCCGCAGATGGGGCAATGGGGGATACCGATGCGGGCGTACAACAGGCGCAGATAGTCGAAGATCTCGGTCACCGTGCCGACGGTGGAGCGAGGGTTCTTGGAGGTGGTCTTTTGGTCGATGGAGATGGCGGGGGACAAGCCCTCGATGGTGTCGACGTCGGGCTTTTCCATCTGCCCGAGGAACATACGGGCATAAGAGGACAGACTCTCGACGTACCGCCGCTGTCCCTCCGCGTAGATGGTGTCGAACGCAAGGGACGACTTGCCCGACCCCGACAGCCCCGTGAACACGATGAGCTTGTCGCGAGGGAGCTCGACGTCGATATTTTTGAGATTGTGGGCGCGCGCGCCCTTGACGATCAGCTTGTCCATACTCATTTTCCTTCTTGCAGTTCTTTAATGCGGTCGCGCAGCAGTGCCGCGTGCTCGAATTCGAGCAAACGCGAGGCGTTGCGCATCTCCTTGGTGAGCTGGGCGATGAGCTCATCCCGCTCGACCTTGGTCAGGCGCATGCCCTTCTTGTTGCGGGCTTTTTTACCGCCGCCCGCGGAGATCTCAAGGATCTCGTGCACATCCTTGCGGATGGTTTTGGGCTGTATACCGTGCGCCTCGTTGTATGTCTGTTGGATGCCGCGGCGGCGCTCGGTCTCGGTGATCGCCACCTCCATCGAGGGGGTGACGCAGTCGGCGTACATAATGACCTGCCCGTCGGCGTTGCGCGCGGCGCGACCGATGGTCTGGATGAGCGAGGTCTCACTGCGCAGAAAGCCCTCCTTGTCCGCGTCGAGGATGGCGACGAGCGACACCTCGGGAATGTCGAGACCTTCGCGCAAGAGGTTAATGCCGATGAGCACATCAAACTCGCCGAGGCGCAGATCGCGGATGATCTGCATTCGCTCAATGGTGTCGATGTCATGGTGCATATACCGCACCCGCACGCCGTTGTTGTCGAGGTAGGCGGTGAGATCCTCCGCCATTTTCTTAGTCAGCGTGGTGACCAGAACGCGCTCCCGGCGCTCGGTGCGCAGGCGGATCTCCTCCATCAGATCGTCGATCTGTCCCTCGGTCGGGCGCACCGAGATGAGCGGATCGAGCAGACCCGTCGGGCGGATGACCTGCTCCACGATCTGCGCGGAGCGCTCCTTTTCGAGCGCACCGGGGGTAGCGGAGACGAACACCGCTTGGTTAATGTGGTCATAGAATTCATCGAAATTGAGCGGGCGGTTGTCGAACGCGCTCGGCAGGCGGAAGCCGTAGTCCACCAGACTTTTTTTACGCGCGTAGTCGCCGCCGTACATTCCGCGCACCTGGGGCAGGGTGACGTGGCTCTCGTCAACGAACAGCAGAAAATCGTCGGGAAAATAGTCAAGCAGGGTGCAGGGGGTGCTACCCGCAGGACGCCCGCTGAGCACGCGGGAATAGTTTTCGATCCCCTTGCAGAAGCCGATCTCCTGCAGCATCTCGATATCGTAGGTGGTGCGTTGCAGGATGCGTTGGGCTTCGAGCAGCTTATTTTCCTTTTGAAAATACGCGACCCGTTCGTCGAGCTCGTCCTGAATACGCAGGATCGCCGCCTGCATCTTGTCCGCGGGTACGATGTAGTGGCTCGCGGGGAAAACGGCGACGTGGCTGACGATGTTTTTCAGCTCGCCCGTGAGGGGGTTGATCTCGGAGATGCGGTCGATCTCGTCGCCGAAGAATTCGATACGGTACACCTTGTCGCTCTCGTAAGCGGGGAAGATCTCGACGACGTCGCCGCGCACGCGGAACTTGTTACGGGTGAGGCTGATGTCGTTGCGCTCGTATTGCAGGTCGACGAGCTTGTCGAGCAGTTCGTCGCGGCTCTTTTGCATCCCTGTGCGCAGAGAGATGACCATCGTGCGATAGTCAATGGGGTCGCCGAGGGTGTAGATGCAGGACACGCTCGCGACGATAATGACATCCCGCCGCTCGGACAGCGCCGCCGTTGCGGAATGACGCAGGCGATCGATCTCGTCGTTGATGGCGGAGTCCTTTTCGATGTAGGTGTCGGTCGAGGGAATATACGCCTCGGGCTGATAGTAGTCGTAGTAGGAAACAAAATATTCTACTGCGTTTTCGGGGAAAAACTCACGAAACTCCGAGCAAAGCTGTGCGGCGAGGGTTTTATTGTGAGCGAGAACAAGTGTCGGTCGGTTTACCTTTTCGATAATATTCGCCATCGTGAAGGTCTTACCCGAGCCGGTGACGCCGAGCAGGGTCTGCTCGCGGTCGCCGCGGTTAATGCCCGCGACGAGCTGTTCGATCGCCTGCGGTTGGTCGCCCGTGGGCTGATATTTCGAATGTAACACGAACTTGTCCACTTATCTCACCTCGTTTCACAACAATTGCCTTCCTTGTAAGCCGAATAAATCTAACGGGATACTTTCTTAAAAATCATACCATAAATGACGTTCTTCTTTGGTCATATTTTTACGCAATGCTCTTCCTACACTGACGAGCGATTTATTATGATTGTCAAATCTCTCCGTCAAAATCAAAGATTTTGCCACCTCCCTTTACAAGGGAGGCTTAGCTCTTTTTTGATTATTTTCTATCATTTTTACTCTGTAAATTCACTTGAAATTTTCTTAAAAATCTGCCCAAAATGCCATTACACGAATTCGGCTCGCAAATTTGTCATCATAATCCGTGCAAAATATTCAGTTAAATATTTAATGATATTATTATAACACAAATCAAACCGTAAGTAAACAAAAGAGCCGATACTTTTTCGTATCGGCTCTTTCGATGCTTTACATAACCTGCTTTTGCGAAGATTGGAAGCGTGGTCGCTTATTTGTAGCTGATAATGCTGATCGAACAATTTTTGATGCCGGTGTTCTTGTCCACAGACATTCTGAACGTTGTCGATTCGCCTTTCGCCAAGGCCTCACTGCCGACGGTGTGTATCACAGACTGTTTGTGATGAAGGTCACGGTGAGGTTGTTGCGTTTATTGACCATTTTGACCAAAAGATTAAGAGAATTGGCTAAAACCTTTTCATGCAAGAGTTGACAATGCATTCTCAATAATGATAAAATAACCATAGGGATTCTGTATAAGGGATGATGATATGCGAAAACAGGCAGTAGTTCTTTTGGTTATATGGCTGATGTTGTTTTGGACGGGCTGTGCAGGCGTCCCGACCACCCAAAACGACGAGTCTTCGTCCGATATATCGCAGGCGGTCAGCGTCGACAGTCTCCCTGTGAGTGACACGTCATCCTCGAAGCAAACGACGACCGCGACTTCTACCACGGCTTATACGACAACAACGATGAGCCGTCCAACGAGCCGCTCGGCAACGACGACTACGACGACTACGACGACTACGACCAAGACCACAACAACCACGACCACAACGACCACGACTACGTCTACGCAGGGAGAGTTTGATGTGCCTGAGATCACGCTTGTTGGCAATAAGAACGAAAAAAACTGGATCTACCGACTGGGAGAGGGCGGCTTGATCGTCCGCGAGACGGTTATTGAGTCCGATCGCGGCGGGGATGCGGTCGAGATCGTACAGATCACCGACGCGCATATCGCCTTTAACATCCAGGAGAGGGTGAACTGGAAGACCTGCCTGCGGTATGCTGCCAATTATGACTATACCGTCGCAACCGGCGATCTGATCGAAGGCCTACATACAGATCTGACGAAACTTCTCAAAAACAGCTTGAATAATAACCCGAGCACGATGCTGTCGCTCGGCAATCACGAGTGGAATCCCACCAAGGGAACACCCGAGGATATGGACGAGCGGTATGCGTTGCTGCAGGAATATTGGCCCAACGATGTGGTTTATTCCTCTACAGTTGTCAAGAACAAGGTAATGCTCATTCAGCTGGATAACAGCCAAAGCAAGTTCTGGGACAGCCAGATCCCGAAGCTGCAGACGGATCTCAAGACCGCACGTCAGAAGGGGTATACGGTGCTGCTGTTTTATCATGTTCCGTTGCGTACGCAAAATCCCGACGAAACATCGGTCAAAGCACTGCTGCCGAGCGATCCGCGGTTCATCTATTCTTATGATTTCTGTAGCAGTCAGTTGCGTGGGACAGAAAACGACGCGACGAGTCAGGTGTATGACATTATCACGAATAACGCCGATGTGATCAAGGGCACGTTCTGTGGTCATCTGCACGAGGATATCTACACCGAGATCGTTGCTAAGACCGCCGATGGAAAGGATGCGGTGATTCCGCAATATGTCAATCATGCCGCGCGCTATGATAACGGGCACGTGCTTAAGATCACAGTAAAATAATGCAACAATACGAATGATACGACAGAAAGAAGTGGAGTTTATGCGTAAGATCGGAATGGGTTTAGCGGCTATATTCTTATCGCTGACGATGATCGTTTGCGTCGGCCGGATCGCGGGTGAGCGTTCGACCGAGACAAGCGCAGACGTACAGATTATTGCGCTCAGCGATACGGCGTACGCTTCGGGGAACGATACGGATGTTGTTGTCGAGAATGACATCAGCACGACCACTATCGGCGTATCAAATGATTCATCGTATTCTATGGGTGATGTGGACGGCGATGGAGAGATCACGAATAAGGATCTCGGCTTGTTGCAGAGGCATATCAATGGTTGGGTCGTGGAAATCGATACAGCTGCCGCGGATGTCGATGGCGACGGGGATGTCACGAACGAAGATTTTGGTCTGTTACAGAGATATATTAACGGCTGGGATGTCACGTTTGCCCCGACAACGACCACCACAACGACCACCACAACCACCACAACGACGACCACAACGACGACCACCACCACCTCTACGACGACCACCACAACCACCACAACGACGACCTCACAGCCGACCGACGCGGATACGCCCGATGTGATCCTGCCTGTAGTTGGGTATAAACCGGATAGCCGTATCAAGCTCGGTGAAGTGACACTTTCCGGAAACACGGTAACGATGGAGATTTGCAACACATCGCGTGTGTGGGAAACAGAAGACGGGAAATCGTATTTCGAATACACCTGCTACGGAGAGAATGATGAGGTGCTGTTGGTTGACAAACTGTTATTCGGTTATATTCCGATAATGACCACGAAAATTTGTACGTTTGATATTCCTGAAGGCACTGTTAAGGTGGCACTCACGGATTTTAGTGCGGAATATTGGTCTGTGCCGGTGTGATGAAACGAAAGACATAACGGATAAAGCGAGCCGCCAAGGAGGAAAAAGATGCGTAAAGTTTTAGTATTTCTGTTGTCTGCTGTTCTACTGTGTGCTATGGTGGGTTGCGGCGGATCTATACAAGAAGCATCCTCGTTGCCTGCTGTCGAGAGCAGTCGGTCAACGTCGACGACCACAACGTCCACGACCGCCACGACCACCACGACGACTACGACCACTACGACGGCGACGACTACGACTGCCACGACCACCACGACGACCACCACGACGGCGACAGCGACGACCACGACGAAGTTACATGCCGAGGAAGGCACTTACATCGAGGAGGTCGTCGACGATATCGTGACCACCACGACCACGACTATGTCTAAGGAACAGTTCCTTTCTCAGATAAAGATCACCCACGTCGGCTCCGAAGACGATGAGAAGAATTGGGTGTATCAGCTTGGCTTTAACGGTTTGATGGTGCGCGAGGCGACCATCGACTCGGGGCGCGGCGGCGAGGCGGTCGAGATCGTGCAGGTGACGGACATTCACTTCAACTACCTTAACGACAAGGATTTTCAAGAAAATGATGCCACTGTGATGGCCACTTACGAAAGTCGTGGCCATATGGCAAATGGTGCGTCCCGCAAGAATGCGGAATTGTGTATGCGTTACGGCAGCTTCTTTGATCAGACGGTGGTTACGGGTGACACCATCGACTACCTGACGTGGGGTGCGATCGAGATGCTCGAGGAGATCATCTGGAAGCCCTATCCGAAAACATTGGTTTCGCTCGGCAACCACGACCCCATCCATGCAATGGGCGAAACGCTCACGGATTCTGCCGTGCTGGAAACTCGTTATAAGATGCTGCAGGAGAACTGGAAGCACGATATTCATTACACCTCTAAGGTCCTCAAAAACAAGGCAATGATCATCCAGATGAACAACGCGCTCTATGACGGCGATCAATATGTCTTCCGTGACGAGCATTTGACAAAGCTCAAGAAGGATCTGGCAACCGCGAGAAGCAAGGGGTATGTGGTGTTGCTGTTTGTGCATGTGCCGCTCGCGACAAACAATCCGGCAGAAACCAAGGTTGCGGAGATCGCACGCACACCGAAATATTATAACAATTTCTACACCGGCGCCAATCCATACGTCGTAGGAGGAATAACCTCCACCGGTGTCACGTACGAGGTTTGGGATCTGATTATGAACAGCGCTGATGTCATCCGCGGCGTGTTCGCCGGTCACCTCCACGAGGATTATTATGCGGAGATGCTTGCGAAGACTCCCTCGGGCGAGGATAAGATCATTCCGCAGTATGTTAATCACGCGGCTTTCTCCGATAACGGGCATGTGCTCAAGATCACGGTGAAATAAAGCAACCAAAAAAGAACGATCGACGGGATTATTCCGTCGATCGTTCTGTGCTTTGCTCGAAATCGGGCTTGCATTTTCTTACGTAGAGGACTATAATAATACGGATATGATAATAGATATGAGGAAGATCGAATGAAACGGATGTCTGCCCGCACATTGCGGGGGAATGTATTGCTGCTGCTGACCTCGCTGATCTGGGGTGTCGCGTTTGTCGCGCAAAAGAGCGGCGGCGAAGGACTTGGTGCGCTGACGATCATCGGGCTTCGCTCGCTGATCGGCTCGGCGGGGCTGATGCTCGCCATCCCGTTACTGGATAAATGGGGACTCAGCCGCAAGTCGGATAGTCCCGCGCAACGGGGTATGCTGTGGCGCGGTGGTATTTTGTGCGGACTCGCGATGTTCGCCGCGACCAACCTGCAGCAGCTCGGTCTGCGGGATGCCTCCGAGGGGAAGGCGGCATTTGTCACCGCCTTGTACATCGTGCTGGTGCCGATCTTGGGGCTGCTTTTGCACCGTCGCACGACGTTACTCAACTGGGTGGGTGTCGTCCTTGCTGCGGTGGGACTGTATCTGCTGTGCGCGATGGGAGAGACGGGCTTTGGCGTGAGCGATGTTCTGCTGCTGTTGTGCGCCTTGATGTTTTCGGTGCAGATCATGATCGTGGACCGCTTCTCACCGCAGGTGGACGGTGTGCGGCTGTCCTGCATCCAATTCCTTGTTGTGGGCATACTGAATTTGCCGCTGATGTTTATATTTGAAACGCCGAGCCTTGCGGGGGTACAGGATCATTTGGGTGAATTGCTGTACCTGGGCTTATTGTCCAGCGGGGTGGCGTACACCTTGCAGATCATCGCGCAGAAGGACACCGAGCCGACGACCGCTGCGCTGCTGATGAGTTTAGAGTCGGTGTTCGGCGCGCTGGCGGGTTGGTTGATCGCGGGACACGCGATGGGAGGCTATGAGATCCTTGGGTGTGTGTTGATGTTCGCCGCTATTGTGCTGGCGCAGATCCCCGTACCCAAAAGGAGAGAAAAGAATGTCACAATATGAAGGTATACAGGCGGACAGCCTGTTTCTGCTCGCAGAAAACCGCTTTAACGACAGCAAGGCGTTTTACGAAGAGCATAAGCCTGCGATCAAACGCGGGGTGATCGAGCCACTGCGCTGTCTGGTGGCTGAACTGATGCCGTCGATGCTGGCGATCGATCCGCTCATCGGCGGGAGCGTCAGCCGCGTGCGGCGGGACAACCGCTACACGAAGGATAAATCAATGTACCGCGAGAATATGTGGATCGTGTTTATGCGAGACAAGCGGGCGTGGGACTGGTGCGTCCCCGCGTTTTATATGGATTTTTCGCTGAACGGCGCGGAATGGGGGATGGGCTTTTACAGCGTCACCCCCGCAATTATGAAGATCCTGCGCCGTCGCGCCGAGGCGGAGCCCGAGCGGGTCATCAAGGCCATTCGCAAGGCAAAACGCGCAGGTTTTCTGCTTGAGGGCGAGCCGTATGCCCGCCCACGCAGTACGGCCGATACGCCAAAGGAACTGCGACCTCTGTACGATTGCCGCAGTATCGGGTTGGGACGTACGGAAGCACCCGATTTCGTCGCGGACACCGCGTTGCCGGATAAGCTGCTTCGCGGCTTTGCTGCCTGCGCGCCGCTGTATCGGATCTTGGTTGAAGCGATGGAAGAAAATGCCGGAGTAAGGAATGATTTAGATGTTGAATAAAATCAAAGAACAAGCCGCCGCGGCGGTGACCGAGCTTATCGAGGTTGCAGGTCTGCAGGCGGGGGATGTTTTGGTGATCGGTTGCTCATCGAGCGAGGTGCTGGGCGAGAAGATCGGTACCGCGTCGAGTATGGACGCGGCGGGCGCGATCCTCGACGGCATCCTGCCGCTGTTGCAGGAAAAGGGTATCTACCTCGCGGCGCAGTGCTGTGAGCATCTCAACCGCGCGATCATTATCGAAGCCGCCGCCGCGCGCGCATGCGGCTACGAGGCGGTGAACGTCCTGCCCCAACCGAAGGCGGGCGGCTCGTTCGCCACCACCGCGTGGCAGCGAATGGAAGCCCCCGTCGCGGTGGAGGAGATCCGTGCGCACGCGGGTCTCGATATCGGCGGCACGCTTATCGGGATGCATCTCAAGCGCGTTGCCGTCCCTGTGCGGTTGTCAGTCGACCGCATCGGTGAGGCGCGCCTGCTGAGCGCCCGCACCCGCCCGAAATTTATCGGCGGCAGTCGGGCTCATTATGATGAGAGTCAATTATAAAGGGGATCGATAGAAATGAGTGAATGCACACACAACTGCAGCACCTGCAGTTCCAAATGTTCCGAACAGGATCTGCGCGAACAGCTTAACCAGTACAGCCAGATCAAAAAGGTGGTCGCGGTCAGCAGTGGTAAAGGCGGCGTCGGCAAATCCTCCGTCACCGCGATGCTCGCCGTGATGATGGCGCGCCGCGGCTATAAGGTCGGCATCCTCGATGCGGATATTACGGGTCCGTCCATCCCGAAGGCGTTTGGCATCACGCGCAAGGCGCGGGGAAACGAGCTCGGTATCCTGCCCGAAGAAGGACATATGAACATTAAAGTGATGTCCATCAACCTCCTGCTCGAGGATGACACCCAGCCGGTCGTGTGGCGTGGTCCTGTCGTCGCGGGTGCGGTCAAGCAGTTCTGGACGGATGTCGTGTGGGGCGAGCTGGATGTGTTGTTTATCGATATGCCGCCCGGAACGGGTGACATCCCGCTGACGGTGTATCAAAGCATCGCGCTTGACGGCAACGTCATCGTGACCACCCCGCAGTCGCTTGTGCAGATGGTGGTCGACAAGGCGCAGAAGATGGCGGGGATGCTGAATGTGCCTATTCTCGGCTTTGTGGAGAATATGAGCAGTGTCAAGTGTCCTGATTGCGGGAAGGTCATCCCGCTGTTCGGTGACGGCAAGGCACTCGACAAGGCGGCAGAGGAACTCGGTGTTCCTGTGCTCGCTCGCCTGCCGATGGACGCGCAGATCGCCGCTTTGTGCGATGCGGGTGAGATCGAGCGGGTCGTTTGCGACGAGCTGTCCGGCGCGGTCGATGCAGTGGAAGCATTGCTGAAATAAGAAAAACCGACAAACGCTGTCGACGAACCGGACTTGTGCAAACGCCGAGAGGCGGGGTCTTTATCGATTTTCGTTTTACTCTCTCACGTGCTCCGCGACGTCATCATTTAACCGACGACTCGCTTTTTGCCTGTTCAGTTAAAAGGTCGATCGCATATTTCGCATACTCCGACAGATATTGTCCCCGCCGTGTCACGATCACCGGCTGTCGGGAACGAACGCTGTGCTTGAGCGTAAACAGAGCAATGCTGTCGTCCAATCCGACGTGGTTGATAAACTGTAGCGGCAGCAGTGTTGCGCCCATCCCGATACGGCTCATCGCCCAGGCGGTGCTCAGTCCGACCACCTCCATCGCTACCTTCGGTCGGAAGCCGGCCGATGCGCACGCCTTTTCGAACAGCAGCCGCAGTTCCTGCGTCTGCCCGACGACCACGAACGGCAGTTCGTGGCAATCCTCGAAAGCGATCGGTAACAAAGGCTTATTATACACGCCGAACGGAAGTGTATCCAGCATCTGCTTAGGCACAGCCAACACCAATGTGTCTGACTCAAGCGGTATCACATCCAACACCGACTCGTCCACCGGTAAATTGACGATCGCCAGATCATACTTCCCTTCTGCCGCTTCTTTACGAAGTTGATCACTGCCCGTTTCATTCAGGAAGATCTGCACCTCAGGATACCGCTCTTTTATCTTTTTCACGATCTCCGACACCAAATACATCGCACGAAACGGCGAGATTCCGATGACCAGACGACCGCGCTTGCCGGTTTTATACTCCTCCATCGAGCGCAACAGCTGGTCTTCTTGATATAATAGTTTCTGTGCTTCGGCGACAAAATGCTCGCCGGCGGATGTCATCGACAGTGGAATCGTATTGCGATCAAACAGCTTGACCCCCAGTTCCTTTTCCAGATGCAGGATCTGCTTACTTAGTGCCGGCTGTGAAATGCCCAGCTTTTCTGAGACCTGAGAAAAATTTCGATTTTGTGCAAGCTCGATCGCATAATGCAGTTGCTTCGTATTCATAGATACCATTCAACCTTTCCGTTGATTTTGGCTTTTATTCCTATATATTATATAATACTCTCTGTTTTCTTCTTTTTCAAGTGCCATATAGCGTTTTTATTTTTTTGTGTTTTTGTAAAAAAACAGTTGACAAACATCAAAATCGCGCTATAATATAACTTGTTAGTAATAGGTGTTATAACCTATTGAAAAGAAAGGAGAAAACCGTTATGCCATCTTCACTCATCTATCTGGGCATTATGCTCGCGGTGATCGTGGTATGGTTCGCGCTTGCCAAGCGTCCCATCTACGAAGGGATCTTCATCAGCTTTCTGCTGTTGTTGACCATCACCGGCACGTGGGGTAACGTATGGGGCTATGTTGACGACGCGCTGTCCACATCGCTGCTGTACTCGATGGTCGCCTTTGTGGCGATGTCGATCCTGCTGACAAAAACCAAGATCATCGACAGCTGTATCGCTGTCATTCTGTCCCTGATCGGACGTGTCACCGGCGGTGCCGGTTATGCGGCGGTCGTCGCCAGCGCGTTTATGGGCGCGCTGTCCGGATCCGGCCCCGGTAACGTGATGGCGACCGGCACGATCACCATCCCCGCGATGAAGCGTTCGGGCTTCCCGCCCGAGTTGGCGGCGAACATCGAGAGCAACGCCAGCTATATGGGTAATATGATCCCGCCGTCCTCCAACATCGTCGCGGCACTGGGTGCCTTCACGGCTCTGTATCCGCAGCTGAATCTGACCACCGGTCAGTTCTGGATCGTGCTGTGGGGAGTCTCTCTCTGGTTCATCCTGCAGCGTCTGGTGATGGTGTGGGCATTCTGCAAATACTATAAGGTAAAGCCGATGGCGAAGGAAGAACTTCCCAATATCAAGGAGACGCTCAAGGCGGGCTGGCAGGGTCTGCTGCTGCCCGTGATCATCCTGCTGCCGTTCTTGCTGGATTATCTGTTCAAGGATAATTTCTTCACCGCGCGTCTGGGCGAGACCGGCGCGAAGTATCTCTCCAGTTCCCTGCTGCTGTTCATCGGCGGTGTGTCTTCCATCTACACCTGTCTGGTGGCGAAGGATAAGAGCGTGGTCAAGATCAAGAACCTCGCCAAGATGTTCGGCGATTCGATCAAGACCATCGCTCCCGCGATCGGCGTGTGCGTGTTCGGCTATATGATCGGCTCGCTGTTCAACGACCTGAACGTCGCCGAGGAGATGGGTGCGATCATTACCGGCTGGAACTTCGGTCAGTTCGGCACGGTCGTGGCGATCTGCGCGATCACCTGCTTTATGGGCATGGTCATCCCCGGCTCCTCGCTGGTGGTCATCTTTGGTCCGATGTTCATCACCGTTTTGGCGGGCGTGGGTTGTGATCCTTTGCTCGTCGCGGCGATGCTCCCTTGCATCTGCGGCGTTATGTGCGGCATCACCCCGCCCCTCGGACTCGGTATGTACGCGGGTATGACGCTGGCGGAATCGGATTTCGATAAAACGTTCCGCAATAACCTATGGTGGGTAGCGGCACAGTTCATCCTTGAGGTCGTTGTGCTGATGGGCTGGCTGCCGATTCTCGGTCTGTAAGGAGGTATCATAATGAAAGAAATCGCGAAAAAGATCTCAGCGGTGCTGAGAACGATCTTCGGTTATGGTATTATGATCTGCCTGTTTGCGGGAGGCTTGACGTTCTTTGGCTATGTGGCGGCGCTGATCATCGGCGGTGCCACGGCAGAGGCCATCTGCATCTTCGTATACAAGACCATCATCCCGATCATCATTAAGGCGTCCACCATTCTGGTGCTTCTTGGACTGGTCACGATGTATCTCAATGGTGAGAAGGCACTTGTCTCCGGCAAAAAGGTTTCCAAGGACGACGGCGAACGCTAAAATACAGGCTAAACAAAAAATGACCACCCTGCGGGGTGGTCATTTTTTGTTTAATCCATCTCGAATACTTTTCTGAGCATCGGCTGGGCACCGGTGACGGGGTCCATTTCCATAATGAGGATGTCCTTCATATACTCATTCCAACGATCAACAACGGGGCTGTTCGCCTGATAGGCGGCGGCGAAATCCACGCCCTTCTCACACTCGTAGTAACCGAACAGCTCGTGACCGACGTTCCAGATGGTGTAATTGCGGATACCCGCGCCTTTCAGCACCTCGAGCATCTCGGGCCATATCTCATCGTGGCGGCGGATATATTCCTCCATACACCCCTCTTTGACTGAGCCTTTCCAAGCATATTTTTCCATGGTTCAACTTCCTTTCATTAACGATTTATACAAACGAATATACGCATTCGCCGAGCGCCCCCAACTAAAGTCCTCACTCATACACCGCTGACGCAGCAGGGCGAGGTCTTCCTTGTTCGCATACGCGCCGAGCGCACGATCGATCGCGTACAACATATCCCCCGCATTGTAGGTCTTGAAGGTGAAGCCGAAGCCTTCCCCGTCACCGCAGTCACGGATGCTGTCCTTAAGTCCGCCTGTCTCGCGCACCACCGGCAGGGTGCCGTAACGGCACGCCACCATCTGTGCAAGCCCGCAGGGCTCGCTCTTCGACGGCATCAGGAAGATGTCCGCTGAGGCGTAGATCTTATGCGCCAGTTCGGGCACGAAGCCCGCGCAATAGCAGAATTTTTCGGGATAGCGTGCCTGTAACTCGCGGAAGAAGTTCTCATACACCCATTCGCCCGAGCCGAGAATGACCAACTGCACATCGCGGGAGAGTAGATCCTCCACGATATACTTAACGAGATCAAGCCCCTTGTGTGAGGCGAGGCGAGTGACCATCCCGATGAGCGGCACGTCGGCGCGGAGCGGCAGATTCAGCCTTTCCTGCAGTGCTTTTTTGTTCGCCGCCTTACCCTCCTCGACGTTCTCCGCCGTAAACGGCGCGACGATCGAGGGATCGGTCTCGGGATTGTAACTGTCGACGTCGATACCGTTGAGGATACCGTGCAGTTTCCAGCTGCGCGCCTGCAGGATAGGATCCATCCCCCAGGAGAACCACGGATCGAGCAACTCCTCCGCATAGGTTGGGCTGACGGTGGTAACGCAGTCGGCAGTCTCGATGGCCGCCTTCATATAGTTGACGCCGCCGTCGTATTCAACCAGTTGACGTTTATCCATCGGCATTCCGATGACATCCTCAATGAGCTCCATCCCGTATTTGCCCTGATACTGGACGTTGTGAATAGTAAACACCGTCTTGATGCCCTCAAAGCCCTCGCGGGTGGCATAATAGAGGCTGTAGTACAGCGGCACGAGCGCGCTCTGCCAGTCGTTCGCGTGGATAATATCGGGCTTAAAGCTGATGTGCGGCAGCATCTCGAGCACCGCGCGGGAGAAGAACGCAAAGCGTTCCGCATCATCGTAGTGACCGTAGATGCCCTGCCGCTTGAAATAATATTGGTTATCCAGCAGATAGTAGATCACGCCGTCGACCTTTGCCTCAAACACGCCGCAATACTGCCGCCGCCACGCAACGGGTACGGATAGGCTCGTCAGGAAGGTCATATTCTCCCGTAGCTCCTGCGGCACGCACTCGTAGAGCGGCATCACCACACGGCAACCGATCAAACGCTTGCGCATCGCCTTGGGCAACGAGCCGGCAACATCCGCCAGACCGCCGGAGGCGGCAAAGGGGACCGCCTCACTGGCTACATACAATACCTTCATTTGTCGTCTCCTCCTCTGTTTATACAATCGTGTTCTTTGCAATATAGATGGGATAACTCTCGAAACCCTGCAGGGTGCGTCCCTCGCGGAATACCGCATTCTTATCCGCGACCACACAGGTTAACGAGCAGCGGTCGGCGACGGTAACATCCTGCATCACAACACAGTCCTCGATCACCGTGTCCCGACCGATGTTGACACCGCGGAAGATGATGCTGTTCTTCACCGTGCCGTCGATATGCGCGCCGTCTGCAACAAGGGAGTTCGTCACCTGCGCGTGCAGACCGTATTGCACCGGCGCGCAGTCGCGTACCTTGGTGTAGACGGGACGGGCGTTCGGGAACAGCTGAGCACGCACCTCGCCGTCAAGCAGGGCGAGATTAGCGTTATAATAACTGGAGAGCGAGTAGATCGGCATTACCAGAGACGGCACTTTGTAGCCGTAGATGTTGATCTCGTGCAGACGGCGCTGGAGAATATCTCGTTCAAAGTGCTGCAGATTGCGCGCCACCGCCTCGTTGACGGTGTGGATAAGCCAATCCTTACGCATCACATACACGCCGATGCCGTAACACGCCTCTCCGTCGCCGACGCGACCGATGAGCATATCCGTCACGCGCCCGGAGACATCCATTTTAATCTGCGGAATGTCCGCGAGCGCGGGCACCTCGCCGTTACAGCAGGCAACGGTCACGTCCGCACCGCTTTCCACGTGTGCCTGCAACAGCGCGCCGTAATCCATACTCGACACCATGTGGCAGTCCGCCAGAATGACCAGCTCTTCCTTCGAGCGGCGAAGGAATGCCATAATATCCGCGAGCGAGCCGATGCGCCCCTGGTATTTTGCATCGTCGCTGCTGTGCGGCGGCAGGAAGAACAGTCCCTCGTGCTTGCGGGAGAGATCCCACGCCTTACCCGAGCCGAGATGATCCATCAACGACTGGTAGTTGCTTTTTGTAATAACACCAACCTTGGTGATGCCGGCATTCACCATGCCCGACAGCACAAAGTCGATCAAACGATAGCGACCGCCGAAAGGCAGAGAGCCCATCGAACGGATTGCCGTACACTCTCGCACCGCTTCATCGTGCATATTGGCGAAAATAAGCCCCAAAGCCGTATAATTACGCATATGCGGTCACCTCCTCGACGTCCGTCTCCTGCATCGCTTTGGCGGGCACGGTCGCGCCCTTGCCGATCGTCACGCCGGAGGCAATGACCGCGATGCCCCATTTCTCCAGATCGGCTGATTCCTCAGGCTTCGCACCGATCTGCGCGCCCTCGCCGACCTCGACATTCTCCGCGAGGATAGCGTAGTGCACCTTCGCACCCTTGCGCACGACTGTGCCGGGCATCAGGATGGAGTCGATGATCTCCGCACCTTCTTCCACCGTAACGCCTGCGAAGATGACGGAATATTCCACCTTACCGCTGATGTTACAGCCTTCGGTGATCATACTGTTCTGCACCTGTGCGGTGTCTGAGAAATACTGCGGCGGCATACCGGGATTGCGGGAATAGATCTTCCACGCATCGTCCGACAGATCCAGCGGCACCTTCGGGTTGAGCAGATCGAGATTCGCCTCCCACAAGCTGTCGATGGTGCCGACATCCTTCCAGTAGCCGTCAAACCGATAAGCGAACATCCGCTCGCCTGCATTCAGCATCGTGGGCAGAACATTCTTGCCGAAGTCATTGGAGGACGTCGGATCCTCCTCGTCCGCAATGAGGTATTTACGCAGTTTATCCCATGTGAAGATGTAAATGCCCATCGAAGCGAGGGTGCTCTTGGGCTCTTTCGGCTTCTCCTCAAACTCGTAGACCGAACCGTCCTCATTGGTGTTGAGGATGCCAAAACGGCTCGCCTCTTCCTTTGGCACGTCGAGCACCGCGATGGTGCAGTCCGCGTTCTTCTCTTTATGTGCGGCGAGCATCGCGCTGTAGTCCATCTTGTAGATATGGTCGCCCGAAAGCACTAACACGTATTCAGGGTCGTACCGCTCAATGAACTGCATATTCTGGTAAATGGCGTTCGCCGTTCCCTTGTACCAGTCCGCCCCCTTGTTGCGCTGATACGGTGGCAGCACGTGGACGCCCGCATCCATACGGTCGAGATCCCACGGCTGACCCGAGCCAATGTAATCGCTCAATTCGAGCGGCTGATACTGCGTCAGCACGCCGACCGTCTCAATGCCGGAGTTGACGCAGTTGGACAACGGAAAGTCGATGATACGATACTTTCCGCCGTACGGTACCGCAGGCTTGGCGATGTGACGGGTCAGCGCATACAGACGACTGCCCTGTCCTCCGGCCAACAGCATGGCTACGCACTCTTGCTTTCGTAACATAATTAGGTACCCCCCTAGGTTAAATATCTTCATCGGTCGCCGCACACTCAGCGACCGATAACGCACACGCAGGCGGCAGCGGTGAACACCGTTGCCTGTCCAAGTATATGAACACCCATCCGACAGTATGACTATCACAAGGTTATTCATTAATACTATTTTAGCAACTATATTGTTAAAACGCAAGGACTTTTGTATAATTTATTAGAAAAATTTTCCGTAAAATCTTGTTCTTTTGTAAAATGTTTACAGGAATTTGTTGGATTTTCTGTGTAGAATTCTTGCGCACCGTTTTCGCCGCGCACCATTGGCGCAACAAAGTCGTCTTCATTAAATGAAGGCGACTTTGTTGTTGGTGCTTTATTTCGTGGAAATAAGCCCCGGTAGAAGTGGGGGAGGATACAAGCTTTTGCAAACGAAGAAAACGGCTAATGAAATCAACCCCCCGCACAGTCGAGTCGCCGATGGCATATCCTATTGTGTTCGCACCCGAATACAGGAGAAAAGAAATATATGGACAATGGTGACGGGAAATTGATGATATTTGATCGGTATGTGAACCTGAAACACCAGCACGGAAGTAGACATTTTTGATGCAGAGGATACGATGAAGATACGGTTGGCAAGAACGAATAGGCAAAAACAGGCAGCCGCACGTGAGCGGCTGCCTGTAATGGTCATGCGGTGCCAAGCTTCTGTGTCTCTTATAGACGCCGGTCACAACATCGGTTGATTAATGAAAGAACGGTGGATTTCCAAGAGTTCGATGCAACGGTCGTCCTGCCTGGATGGCTTAGAGGCGAAAGTACATCTTCGCCGCTTTGAACTCGCTGTTTGTGCCGCAGAACGGTTCTTGCAGCCGTACCGCTAATGGCGGATTGGGTTTCTCGACATCGCCTGAAAGGGCAGTGGTTTTTGTGCTTGAACAGAGAAATGCTCTTGTTTAGAGCCGTCCGTCTAAAAAGAGTTCATTTGCGCAATCACTAATCCCATTTAGCCACATTGTCCGCGCCGAGGATACGGCGAAGCTCGTCGAGCAACGGTGCGGTCGGCTCGACCCACCAGCTTTGCGGGGCGCGCACCAGCTTACCGCTGTCCGCAAAGCGGATATACACAGGCAGTGAGCCCGTATAGCGCGGCAGCAGTCGCGCGACCTGTTCATATTCCTCGCCGCTGTCGGTCGGCAATCGCAGGTATACGCCCGCACGAGTGGACCGCTCAGCATTTGCTGTTTTTTCGCTCAGAGTGGGGATTTTCGCTTTGTTGTAACCGCTTACATTTGTCTTTTGTGGGGCGATCGGCAGATTTTTCGGCACAAGCTCGAGTCGCTCGCCGAGCAGCTTTGGTTCTTTTTCCTCCTGAATATCCAGCCGTCCCTGCACGAGCAGAACCTGCCCCGCCTGCATCAGTTCTTCATACTGCGCAAACTGTTTCGGAAAGGCGACCATCTCGATCGAACCGTACAGATCTTCAAGTTGCAGATATGCCATACGCGCGCCCGACTTGGTCATCTGGATGCGTACACTGCTGACCAGACACAGCAGGCGCAGGGTCGTGCCGTCGGTATAGGTGTCGTTGCCTTCTTCGATGGCGGACAGCACGCGATCGAGGCGGTTGGCACGCAACGCTTTGTAATGCTCTTTGTAAGGGGTGAGCGGGTGTCCCGTCAGGTACATTCCCGTCGCGTCCTTCTCCATCTGCAACAGTTCTGCGAAGGGCAGTTCGGGTACGTCGGGCACGGCGATCGGCGTTTCGCCCGCTTGCTCGGCGGCATCGAAGAAGCCGACCTGTCCGTCGACGGCGTAGCGGTTCTGGTTATCCAGTTGATCGAGCAGTTGGGGGGTCATCTGCAGCATCTGACGGCGGTTGAGTCCCATTCCGTCGAACGCGCCGCAACGGATGAGGCTGTCGACGCCGGGACGGTTAAATTCTCGTTGTCCTGTTAGCCGTTTGCAGAAATTGTAAAAGCCGGTGAACGGTCCACCTTGCTCGCGTTCGCGTGTCAGCGCGTCGATGAAGCCTCGTCCGATGTTGCGCACCGCGAGCAGACCAAAGCGGATGTGGTCGCCCGACACCGCAAAGTCGGCGACACTTTCGTTGACCGACGGCGGCAACACACGGATGCCCATTCGCTCACATTCGCGGATGTAGGTGACGACCTTACTGCTGCCGAACACGCTTGTGAGCAACGCCGCCATATATTCTTTCGGGTACAAACATTTGAGATAAGCGGTCTGATATGCCACCAATGCGTAGGCGGCGGCGTGGGATTTATTAAACGCGTAGGATGCGAAGGAGGACATCTCATCGAAAATGGCGTTGGCGGTTGCGGCGGGCACGCCGCGGCGCACACAGCCCTCGACGACCACCTTGCCGTCCTTGTCGATGAGACCGTTAATGAAGATCTCTCGCTCCTGCTCCATTACCTTGTGCTTTTTCTTCGCCATCGCGCGGCGCACCACGTCGGCGCGACCGAAGGAGTAGCCCGCCAGCGCGCGGAACACCTGCATCACCTGCTCCTGATACACGATACAGCCATAGGTGACGCGGAGGATCGGCTCGAGCAGGGGATGGGCGTATTTCACGCGATCGGGACGGCGGCTGTTCTCGATATATCGCGGGATGGAGTCCATCGGTCCGGGGCGGTAGAGGGAGATGACCGCAATGAGATCTTCAAAGCGGGTGGGGCGCAGTTGCATCAGTACCCGCTTGAGTCCGCCCGATTCCATCTGGAACACGCCGTCCGATTGTCCCGCGGACAGCATCGCATACACCCGCTTTTCGTTCAGCGGGATCGTGCGGATGTCGAAGTCGGGGGTGTGGCGGCGAATCATCCGCTCGGCATCCGCGATGACCGTGAGGTTGCGAAGCCCGAGAAAATCCATCTTGAGCACTCCGAGCTCCTCAAGGTTGTGCATCGGGTATTGTGTCGCGAGCGCGTCACGGGTCATACACAGCGGCACAAAGTCGCTCACGGGACGCGGGGCGATGACCACGCCTGCGGCGTGGGTCGAGGCGTTACGCGGCATCCCCTCGATGCGGCGAGCCATATCCATCAGTTGCTTGACCTGCGGATCGTTGTCGACGAGTTCTTTTAATTTCGGTGCGGTCTCCAGCGCCCTATCGAGGGTCATATTCAGCGCTTGCGGCACGAGTTTCGCAACTTTATCACCGATGGCGTAGGGTAGCCCCATTGCGCGGGCGACATCCCGCACAGCGGCGCGCGCCGCCATTGTGCCGAAGGTGATGATCTGCGCGACGCGGTCGGCACCGTATTTGCCGATGACATAGTCGATGACCTGCTGGCGCTTTTCGGTGCAGAAGTCGACATCGAAGTCGGGCATACTGACGCGCTCGGGGTTTAAGAACCGCTCGAACAGCAGGTCATACTGTAAGGGGTCAATCATCGTGATACCCATACAGTAGGCGCACAAACTGCCTGCACCCGAGCCGCGCCCGGGGCCGACGGGAATGTCGTGGGTCTTGGCGTAGTTCACATAATCCGCGACGATGAGGTAGTAGTCCGCATACCCCATTCGGCGGATGACATCGAGCTCGTATTCCAACCGCTCGGTGACGGCCTTGTCGGGGTTGTCGCCGTAAAGTCGGTACATCCCCTCGCGGCAGAGTTGTTCGAGATAGGCGTTGCTGTCGCCGTTCGGCGCGTCGAAGGCGGGGAGCTTTAATTCCCCGAAGGACAGCTCCACCTGACAGCGGCGGGCGATGTCGACGGTGTTCGCGAGTGCCTCGGGTGCTGCGGGGAACAGCGCCGCCATTTCGTCACCCGATTTGAGATAAAATTCCTCGGTTTCGAAATTCAGCGGGCTTGGTTCCTGCAGGGTGGTGGCGGTCTGGATACAGCACAGCACGCGCTGCATCAGTGCGTCGTCCTTGCACAGATAATGCGCGTCGTTGGTACAGACGAGCGGTAGTCCCGTCTCCCGCGCAAGGCGTAAGATGCCGGCGTTGACCTCGGCTTGTTCTTTCATTCCGTGGTCTTGCAATTCCAGATAAAAATGATCCTTCCCGAATGTGCGTGCGTACCATTCGGCCTGCCGTTTGGCGGCGGCGTAGTCGCCTTGCAGCAGGGATTGCGGAATTTCGCCCGCCAGACACGCCGAGAGGGCGATGAGTCCCTCGTGGTGCTGCTCGAGTAACTCGCGGTCCACCCGCGGGCGGATATAAAACCCCTCGGTCCACGCGGCGGAGACGAGCTTGAGCAGATTTTGATAGCCCGTGTTGTTTTCACACAGCAAAACCAGATGGTGATAGCGGCTGTCCGCTCCGTGTATCTTGTCGTGGCGGGAGCGCGGCGCGACATAGACTTCGCACCCGATGACAGGGTGGATGCCCTGTGCCTTGGCTTCTTTGTAGAAATCGATCACACCGTACATCGCGCCGTGATCGGTGATGGCGATCGCCTCTTGCCCAAGCTCCTTGGCGCGGGCGACCAAAGCCGGTATACGGCAAGCACCGTCCAGCAGGCTATATTCACTATGTACGTGCAGATGAACGAATGGTTGCATAGACGGCACTTCCTTTCTTCGTGTAATCGAGTTTTCGCTTATTTTAGCGCATCTGCGATGGTGAGCAGACGCTGTAGGCGGTGATTGACGCCGCTGCGGCTGAGCGGCGGATCGAGTGCCGCGCCGAGCTCGCGCAAGGACATATCGGGATTTTCCAGTCGCAGGACGGCAAGCTGCCGTAGCTCGGGGGTGAGCGAATCGAGCGCGCCCGCCGCCTGGATACGGCGCACCGCGTCTGCGTGCATCCCCGCCGCCGCGACCGTTTTGTCGATGTTGGCGTTCTCGCAGTTTAAGCGGCGGTTGGTCTCGTTGCGGATGCTCTTGACCATCTTAACGCTCATCATCTCGAGCGCGCCGTGGGACGCGCCGAGGTAGGTCAGGCAGTCTTCGATGCGCTCGCTCTCCTTGAGATAGACGATGTAGGAGCCGTTGCGGCTGACCATCTTGGCGGGGAAGCCCTCCTCACTGAGCAGTGCCAGCAGATCGCGGCTGAGGTTGTAGTAGGGGACACTGAATTCGAGGTGATAGTCCCGCTCGGGGTTGGTCACCGCACCGCAGGACAAAAACGCGCCGCGCAGCAGGGCGCGGGCGCAGTGGTCGCAGTCGAGATTGGCGCGGTTGAGCCGCACCGAAATATCGGACTGGCTGTGTCCGAAACGCTCGAGTATGGTCTTACGTGTAGTCACATCGGGAAAAGAGCGGTTGTGCAGGGTGGCTCGTCGCCGCAGGGTATCCTCGGCGGGTGGCCGGACACCGCACACCTTCGTGACCAAAAAGCTATAGAGGCGTGCGACCGCCTCTTGTTCGGTCTGCAGGGAGATCTCCCGCCCGCTGAACGCGTGACCGAATTGCAGCATTCCGTATGCCTGCGCCGCACGGCAGCAGGGCTTGTCCGGCAGGATATCGGTGAGTTCTTGCTTGACGTCCGAGGAAAATGACACGGTCACGCCTCCTTTGCAATGAATTGTTTATGTAAACGCTTACAAATTCTTATTTCTTATCAATATCGCGATGTCGGGTGGTGGCGCGGTAGCCGCTTTGTTCGATGTGCGCGGCGAGCTCGGTCGCAACGGTGACTGAGCGATGTTTACCGCCTGTACAGCCGATCGCAATCACCAGATGGGTGCGCCCTTCTGCCGCATACAGCGGCAGAAGATGGTCGAGCATCGCCGTCAGGCGAGTGAGAAAATCCCGCGTATCCGTTGAACGGAGGACATAGTCGCGTACCTCGTTGTCCAGTCCCGTTTTATTCCTCAGTTCGGGAATGTAAAAGGGGTTGGGGAAGCAACGTACATCCAACATCAGATCCGCCTCGGCGGGGAAACCGTATTTGAATCCAAAGGACATACACTGCACCATCATCGCTCCTGCCGATTCTTCCGTGAAGATGTCGGCGATCTGCGCCTTGAGCTGTCCTGCGCTCAGGTGGGTGGTATCCACGCGATAGTCTGCGAGCGCGGCAATGGGGGTGAGCAGGGCGCGTTCACGCTCGAGAGCTTCTTCGATGCTACCGTGCGCGTCTGCGAGGGGATGCTGACGGCGGGTTTCTTTATAGCGGTGGCACAGTACCTCGTCTGCGCAGTCGAGGAAGAGCACGCGGGTGTGTGGATGGCCTTCTTGCAGTGACAGCACATTCTCCCGCAGATCCTCAAACATCTTGCCGCTGCGCACGTCCATCACCAGCGCGACCCGACGGATGTCCTCGGCGCTTTGACTGCACAGCTCAACAAATTTTTGAATCAGCAGCGGCGGCATATTATCGACACAGTAATACCCAATGTCCTCGAGTGCCTTGATCGCCTGTGATTTACCCGCGCCGGACATACCGGTAACGATGATCAGTTCCATTCCCTATTACTCCCTTAGAATTTGCCGACAAAGCGGACCTCCGGCTCGAGCCGAACACCCGTCTTTTCTCGGACGATGGCTTGCACATCCTTGCAGAGCTGACACAGCTCCCGTGCGGTGGCTTTGCCGCGATTGACGACGAAGCCCGCGTGTTTTTCGCTGACCTGCGCATCGCCGACGCGGTAGCCTTTAAGCCCTGCTTGTTCGATGAGCGCACCTGCGAAATGTCCCGTCGGGCGTTTAAAGAAGCTGCCGGCGCTGGGGTATTCGAGCGGTTGCTTTTCCTGCCGCTTGGCGATGAGTTCCTTCATTTGCGCGGCGATCATTTCGCGATCGCCTGCCGTCAGAGCCAGTGTTACCCCGACAACGATGGGATTGTTGTATTCGGGATAGTCCATCAAGGCACTGTGACGATAGCCGAGCGAAAGCTCCTCAACCGTGAGGGTGAAGCGCTCGCCGTTACGCGCGATACAGTCGGCGCTGACGACCACCTGAGCCATCTCGCCGCCGTAGGCGCCCGCATTCATATACAGTGCGCCCCCGACCGTGCCGGGGATGCCGTAGGCAAATTCCAGCCCCGTGAGGTTGTTGTCGCGCGCAAAGAGACACAGGCGCTGCAGCGTCATCCCGGCGTCGCAATAGAGGGTGGTGTCGTCGATAAGCGTAACGTTTGCCGCTTTGGGATCGAGGCGCAGCACCGCGCCGCGGATGCCTCGATCGCCGACGAGAAGATTGGAGCCGTTGCCGAGCCAGAAAAAGGAGATCCCTTCCCGATGGCACAGCGCGATGAGTTTAGCGGCGGTGTCGGCGTCGGGGATGGTGATCAGCGCATCCGCGGGTCCGCCGACGCGCATAGTGGTGACCTGCGCCATCGGCGCGTTCTCGGTCACAGCGCAGCCCACCTCGCGAGCCGCATTGATTAGGATGTTCAGCGCCATAGCGACACCGCCTTTCGAAAGTTCATTATATACCGGCAAACGCCGCGCCAATGATACCGGCGTCATTGCCGAGTTCGGCAGCGCAGATGCGGGTCTTGCTGGCGGTTGTCTGAGCAAATTGTTCTTTTGCAATCAGTTGCCGCACGGGTGCGAGCAGGGTCTCTCCCTCGCGGCTGATGCCGCCGCCGATACACAGCACCTCAGGCTGGAAGATGTTGATCATATTGGTCAGCCCACAGGCGAGATAGCGGATATACTGTTCGACGACCTGCTTTCCTGCCTCGTCGCCCTCGCGCATCGCGTCGAAGGCGGTGCGCCCGCTGACCTGCGTGCCGTTGGCGGAGAGCCGCCACATCAGGCTGTCCTTATTGTTTTCCATCGCGGCTTTTGTCTGGCGGATGAGGCCCGTAGCGGAAGCGTATGCCTCCCAACAGCCCTGTCGTCCGCAGGAGCAACGCTCGCCGCCTGCGACGATGACGGTATGCCCGAACTCACCGCCTGCGAAGTTGTGTCCTGCGATGATGTGTCCGTCGACGATGGCACCGCCGCCGACCCCTGTGCCGAGGGTGATACACATCGCGTGGTGTGTACCCTTCGCTGCGCCGGCGAGCATCTCACCGTAGGCGGCGGCGTTGGCGTCGTTTTCGATGTGCACGGGCTTGCTGAGCAATTTTTGCAGTTTTTCCTGCACCGGCTCATTGACAAAACCGAGATTGGCGGCACGCTCGACGATTCCCGTCTCGGAATTGCATGCGCCGGGACTACCGACGCCGACACCGTCGATGTCGTCCATCGTCAGGCCGGCGGCTTTGACCGCCTCACGGCTGACGCGCGCCATATCGCCGATGATGTCATCAGCGGGGCGTGGTGCGTTGGTCTTGCATCGCGCAGTAGCGATGAGCTTATAATGTTCGTTCACAATGCCGGCGACGATGTTGGTGCCGCCGAGGTCGATGCCGATACGGTACATATCCGGTTCCTCCTATGTTTTACAAGTGAAATATATGCGGTTGATGATCAATAGTTGCTCCAGTCGTCGGGAACATCCTCGGGCAGACCTGTTTCCTCGGTCATTCCGAGCTTGTGCATCAGTTCATTTGCGGCGTTGTAGCCCATCTTCTTCTGACGGTTGGACATTGCGGCGACTTCAATGATGATGGCAAGATTACGCCCGGGCTTAACGGGGATGGTGATGGTCGGCACGTCGATGCCGAGGATGTCCATCGTCTGGTTGCTGGTGCCCATACGGTCGTAGACCTTCTCGTTATCCCACGGTTCAAGCTGTATAGCGACATCGATCTTTTCGGTGTTTTTGATCGAGCCGATACCGAATATGCGGCGGACATTGACGATGCCGATGCCGCGCAACTCGATAAAGTGGCGGATGTTGAGCGGAGCGGAGCCGACGAGCGTCTTGGCCGACACGCGGCGGATCTCCACCGCATCGTCCGCGATGAGACGGTGTCCGCGTTTGAGCAGTTCGACGGCGGTCTCGCTTTTGCCGATGCCGCTGTCGCCGAGCAGCAGAACACCTTCGCCGTAGACCTCGACGAGCACGCCGTGGCGGGTGACGCGGGGCGCGAGCTCGACATTAAGATATGCGATGAGCGCCGCCATCAGTCCCGAGGTGGAGTCCTTACTGTGCAACAGAGGCACGCCGTGTTTTTGACAGCTCTCGAGCAGTTCGGGGAAGATCGGCAGGCTGCGGGTGACGATAATGGCGGGCGGGTTGGTGGACACCAATTCCTCGATGTGCGCGGCGCGCAGATCGTCGGGTAAGTTTTCGAGGAAGCTGTTTTCGTTTTTGCCCATCACTTGGATGCGGTCGCTATCAAAGAAATCAAAATAGCCGCTCAGTGCCAGACCGGGGCGGTTGACATCGCTGGAGATGATCATCCGATCCTCGGGCGGTGTCGGCATATAAATACTTTCCAGTGCCGTTTCTTTTATGATTGCCGATAACGGCACGGTGTAACTCTGCTTCATCTTAGGATTTCCTCCATTCTTCAAATATATATACTTAATGTTATCTTATCATATATTTGCACAATATGGAAGAGGAAAATTCACTTTTTTATCAGAAAAAGCATCCCCGCTCATAAACGAGCGGGGACGGATTATGTATAGCGGGTCTCCACCTGCACGACCGTAAAGAGGCGTTCATCAATCGCTTGTATGCGCTGTTCGATCGCGGCGGACAGGCTTTTTTTGTCGGGATAGTCGAAGGGGACGACCACGTCGAAGATGAGGTTTGTGTGGCTCGGTCCGTTGACAACGCGGAAGTCGTGCAGGGTGAGCCGTTTATCGATGTGCGCCAGCTCGCCGAGCGTCAGTTCTTTGAGCCGTAGGGTTTCGTGATCGTCGGTGTCGACGGGATCCATATGGATGCAGGTGATGATGTTGAATTTTTCGAGCAGATCGCGCTCAATGCAGTCGATGGTGTCGTGGCTGTGCAGCATATCGCGGTTGGCGGGAACTTCGGCGTGCAGCGAGACGAACATCCGACCGGGACCGTAGTCGTGTACCATCATATCGTGGATGCCGACCACGCCGTCATAGGCAAGTACCGTCTGCTCAATGTCCCGCACGAGCTGTTCGTCGGGAGCTTGCCCGAGCAAGGGGGAGATCGTCTCGCGGATGACCGTGAAGCCTGACCAGATGACAAACAGTGCCACCGCCAGTCCGATATACCCGTCGAGCGCAAGGTCGGTGAACAATCCAATAAGAGTGCACAACAATACGAGGGAGGTGCACAGCACGTCGTTGCGGCTGTCGGTCGCGGCGGCGAGCAGGGCGTCAGAGCGGATCGTCTTACCGATGCGGCGGCTGAACAACGCCATCCACAGCTTGACACCGATGGCGGCGACAAGGATAATCACCGTGAGAAGATCCGCTTGAGCCGCGACAGGGTGGAGGATCTTATCCACCGCTGAGGTTGCGAGTTCGAAGCCGGCGAGAATGATGAGCACCGCGACGGCGAGAGCGGAGAGGTATTCCATCCGCCCGTGACCGAAGGGGTGATCGCGATCGGCGGGTGCGCTCGACAGCTTAAAGCCGACCAATGTCACGATTACCGATCCCGCGTCGGATAGGTTGTTGAAGGCATCGGCGATGATCGCCAGACTGCCCGCGAGCAGACCGGCGAGCAGTTTCACGCAGAACAGCAGCAGATTGCATACGAGCCCTGTCAATCCCGCGAGCCTTCCATAGGCGTAGCGCACCTGTGGGTTGTGGGTGTCTTCAGGCTCGGCGATAGTGTGGCGAATGAGCCATTTTGTGAGCATAAGGTCACAGCCTCCTGTTGTAAATGGCGTTGAGGTATTGGGCGACGCCGTCTTCTTCATTCGACAGAATGACGGTATCGGCGGCGTCTTTGGTCTGCTCGGTCGCGTTAGCGACGGCGCAGGCGAGATCCGCCACACGGAACATTGAAAGATCGTTGACGTTATCGCCGAAGGCGACGATGCGGTCGGCGCGTATGCGTTCGCGCAGACGCTCGAGGGCGCGTCCCTTGTCGGCGTCCTCGCGGCAGATCTCGACAAACCAGTTGTCCTCGTGATAGGTGTCGCGGTAGCATACCGTGCGGATGCCGGGGACGGCGGCGAGATGCTCGGCAAGCAGTTTTTGCTGTTCTTGCGTGCCTTGACAGCTGAAGAAGATCGCGGGGCT
>CAZVSE010000008.1:0-52713 GCA_964629445.1 uncultured Ruminococcus sp.
GAGGCGTATATGTTCGTTCGCGAGCTGTCCGCCGAGGGCAAAGAGGTGCTGTTCGTCGGCACCAAGAAGCAGGCGCAGGACTCCATCCGTGAAGAGGCTGTCCGTGCCGGCGCGCATTTTGTCAACGCTCGTTGGCTGGGCGGTATGCTCACCAACTTCCGCACCATCCGCGGTCGTATCGCCCGTCTGAGCCAGCTCAAGGCGATGGAAGAGGATGGCACGTTTGATCTGCTTCCCAAGAAGGAAGTGGTCAAGCTCAACCACGAGATCGAGAAATTGGAGAAGTTCCTCGGCGGCATCAAAGAGATGAAGAAGTTGCCGGGCGCTCTGTTCATCGTTGATCCCCGCAAGGAAAAGATCGCTGTCGCCGAGGCGAAGAAACTGGGTATTCCGGTTGTCGCCATCGTTGACACCAACTGCAACCCCGACGAGGTCGACTACGTCATCCCCGGTAACGACGACGCTATCCGCGCTGTGAAGTTGATCGCTTCCTGCATGGCGGATGCCATCATCGAGGGCCGTCAGGGCGAGCAGACTGCGGCTGAAGAGGCTCCCGCTGAGGAAGCTGTCGAGGCTGCTGCGGAATAATTCGGCTGTACAATACGAATAGGAGGACAGAACAATGGCTTTTACCAGTAAGGATGTTATGGCACTGCGTGAGAAGACCGGTGTCGGCATGATGGATTGCAAGAAGGCTCTGCAGGAGTCTGACGGCGATATGGACAAGGCAATTGACTATCTGCGTGAGAAGGGCCTCGCCAAGCAGGCGAAGAAGGCTTCTCGCGTGGCTGCCGAGGGTATGGCGTATGCTACCGTCGACTATGATAAGAAGGTCGGTGTGGTCGTCGAGGTCAACTCCGAGACCGACTTTGCCGCGAAGAGTGACAAGTTCGTTGAGTTCGTGCAGCAGGTCGCGAAGGTCATCATCGACGCGAACCCTGCGGATGTGGACGCGCTGATGGCTTCCGACGCCGGCAATGGCCAGACGCTGGCGGATGTCCTGCGCGACAAGGTTATGGTCATCGGTGAGAACCTGAGCGTTCGCCGTTTCGTGCGCTATGAGGGCGACTGCGTGGCGTATGTCCACGGCGGCGGCCGCATCGGCGTGCTTGTGAAGTTCGAGGCAGATGCCGCGGCTTCCGGCTCTAAGGCGCTTATCGAGTGCGGTAAGGACGTGGCGATGCAGATCGCCGCTCTCAACGCTCCCTATCTGAGCGAGGCGACCGTTCCTGCGGATGTCATTGCGCACGAGAAGGAAGTGCAGCTCGCACTGATGAAGAACGATCCCAAGAACGCCAGCAAGCCCGAGAACATTCTCGAGAAGATGATCACGGGCAAGATGCGCAAGTACTTTGAGGAAGTCTGCTTGCTCAATCAGGCGTTCGTCAAGGACGGCAACCTCAACGTTGCGCAGTATGTCGATCAGCAGGCGAAGAACGCCGGCGGCGCGATGGCTCTGGTGGATTTCGTCCGCTACGAGAAGGGCGAGGGACTGCAGAAGCGCGAGGACGATTTCGCGAGCGAAGTTGCCTCGATGGTGAAATAAGAATTATTTGCCAACCGACGACGGCACGGATTATCCGTGCCGTCGTTTTTTCTTTTTTTGTTTACAAAAAATTCGGGAAAATTTCGCCGTTCGCTCTTTACATCCCTTGCCTTTTCCAGTATAATGGAGTGGATGATAAAAGAGGGGAAAGGACGGGTACTTTTATGCAACCGAAATATAAGCGTATTCTTCTGAAACTTAGCGGCGAGGCGATGGCGGGTTCTGCGCATACAGGACTGGATTTTGACACGGTGCTGAACATCTGCCGGTATGTAAAACAGGCATCCGAGCTCGGTACCGAGATCGCGGTCGTCGTCGGCGGTGGCAACTTCTGGCGCGGTCGTTCGAGCGGACAGATGGATCGCACCCGCGCCGATCATATGGGTATGCTTGCGACCACCATTAACGCTCTTGGCTTGGCGGATGCACTCGAACAGCTTGGCTGTGAGGTACGTGTGCAGACCGCGATCGCGATGAACGAGATCGCTGAGCCTTACATCCGTAACCGCGCTGTGCGCCATCTCGAGAAGGGGCGTATCGTCATCTTCGGCTGCGGCACGGGTAATCCGTTCTTCTCCACCGACACCGCGGCGGCGTTGCGTGCGGCGGAGATCGAGGCGGACATCATCTTCAAAGCGAGTATGGTGGACGGCATCTACGACAGCGATCCGCATAAGAATCCCGACGCGAAGAAATTTGACCACCTTAACTATATGGACGTCCTCAACAAAGATCTCAAGGTGATGGATTCCACCGCCGCGACCTTGTGCAAGGACAACGGCATTTCGCTTCTGGTCTTCAATCTTGAGGATCCTGAGAATATTGTCCGCGCCGTTAAGGGTGAGAACATCGGCACGTTGGTTGATTAATAATATAGGGGGATAATGGACATGAAACAGATTTTTGCTACTGCGGAAGACAAGATGAACAAAAGCCTCAATAACCTCGCATCCGAGTTTGCCTCGATCCGCGCGGGTCGTGCTAACCCTGCTGTGCTGGATAAACTGTCGGTCGACTATTACGGTAGCCCCACGCCGATCAATCAGGTGGCGGCGGTGTCCGTTCCCGAGCCGCGCGTGTTGCTCATCTCCCCGTGGGATAAGACAACGCTTAACCTTATCGAGAAGGCGATCCTCGTCTCCGATATCGGCATCAACCCGCAGAATGACGGTACAGCTCTGCGTCTGTTGTTCCCCCCGATGACCGAGGAGCGCCGCCGCGATCTGACGAAGGATATCGGTCGTATGGCAGAAGAGTGCAAGGTGGCGATCCGTTCGATCCGCCGTGATGCGATGGATAAGCTTAAGGATATGAAGAAGAAGTCTGAGATCACCGAGGACGACCAGAAGAACGGCGAGAAAAAGATGCAGGATCTCACCGACCGTTTCGTCAAGGAAGCCGACAAGATGGCGGAGGCGAAGCAAAAAGAGATCATGGAGATCTGATAACGAATTTCACGGGTCTTCGCCGCTTTTGCGAGAAAGCGGCGAAGGCTTTTCGTGCTATTTAGAAGGAGCGTCGTTATGTTCAGTAGAAAGAAGAAGGCGGTAGCATCCGAGCCGACTTTGCGGGCAGTACCGCAGAATCTCGGTATTATTATGGATGGCAACGGGCGTTGGGCGAAAAAACGGGGCTTGCCGCGGCAGGCGGGTCACGTTACCGGCGCGCAGGTGTTCCGTAAGATCACGAAATACTGCGAAAAGTGCGGGGTCAAATTCCTGACGGTATACGCCTTCTCGACAGAGAACTGGAAACGTCCGCAGGAGGAAGTGGATGCGATTATGAACCTGCTTCGCCAGTATCTCAAAGAATCGCTGGCGGACTTTCAGCAGGAGAATATCCGCACCCGCTTCATCGGCGACCGCACGGCACTGGCTGAGGATATTCTGGAATTGATACGCGAAGCGGAGGAGACCACGGCGCATAAGACGGGAATGACCCTCAACATCGCGCTCAATTACGGGGGACAGCAGGAGCTGACAGCCGCCGCGCAGGTGCTTGCGCGCCGCGTGCAGGCGGGGGAGATCACGCCAGAGGACATCGACGAGAATATACTTGGCGCGGCGCTGTACACCGAGGATCAGCCCCCTGTTGACCTTGTCCTGCGCCCGAGCGGAGAATATCGGCTGTCGAATTTCCTCATTTGGCAGTCCGCCTACGCGGAGTTTGTGTTTATGGACGTTTTGTGGCCGGACTTCACCGAATCCGACCTCGAGCGGGCGTTTGAGGAGTATGCCCGCCGTAACCGTCGTTTCGGCGGTGTTTGATAGGAAGTGAGAGCTTGTGAAAACACGCATTATTTCCGCCCTCGTGGGTACAGTATTCTTGCTTAGCGTTCTGTTTTGCCCTTACACGTGGGTGTTTACGCTTGTAATGGCGGCAGCGTCGGCGATTGCCGTGTGGGAACTACTGCATAATACGGGCTTTGTAAAAAACCTATTCACCGTTATCGGCAGTATGGTGTTTTCAGCACTGCTGGTGTTGACTTGCGCGGTGGCACAGCGTGTGGCGATGGCGGCGCGTCCATCGTGGCCGATGCCTGCTGATGCGCTGTTGCCCGCTGTGCTGATTTTGCTGGCGAGTTACGCGGTGTTTATGCTGTTGATGTGGTTTATCTGCCGCAAAAGCGCGGCCTTCACGACGTTCGGTAGGGCGTTTTTGTTGATGTTGTATGCCACCGTCGGCTTTTCGGCTTTGGCGGCGTTGCGTGCGCAGGCGGGGGGAGCGATCTGGTTTTTGCTTGTGCTGATCATCCCGTGGATGAGCGATACCGGTGCGTATTTTACCGGTATGCTGTTCGGCAAACACAAGATGGCACCTGTGATCAGCCCGAAGAAGACCTGGGAAGGTTTTTTCGGCGGTTGGATTGTGTCGATCGGCTCGGCGGCGTTGTTCGCTGTGATTTGTAACGCTCTCAATACCGTGCAGGGTATACACTACAGTTCGCTGAAATATGCGATCATCGCTGCGGTGCTCGCACCGATCAGCGTATGCGGCGATTTGTTTGCCTCTTGGATCAAACGCCGTTGCGGCATCAAGGATTACGGCAACCTTATGCCGGGTCACGGCGGCGTGATGGATCGCTTTGACAGCGTGTTGATGATTGCCCCGTTGTTATATCTGGCGAACATCCTGTTTGGTTGAGGTGAGATAATGACGAAAAAACTGGTTATTTTAGGCTCAACAGGCTCGATCGGCACGCAAGCCCTCGAGGTGGTACAACAGGCGGGATATCAAGTGCTCGCCCTCGCCGCCGCCCGTCAGGTGGATAAATTAGAGGAACAGATTCGCGCGTTTCGTCCCGCCTATGCGGCGATGTACGATGAAACGGCGGCGGCTGACCTGCGCGTGCGGGTGGCGGATATGCCTGTCAAGGTGCTCGCGGGGATGGAGGGTCTTTGCGCCCTCGCGTCTCTGCCCGAGGCGGATATGGTGCTCAATTCCGTTGTCGGGATGGTCGGCCTGCGTCCGACCCTCGCCGCCATTGAGGCGGGGAAGGACGTTGCCCTTGCGAATAAGGAGACCCTCGTCGCGGGCGGCGCGTTCGTGATGGACGCGGTCGCCAAGGCGGGCGTGCGCCTGCTTCCCGTCGACAGCGAGCATAGCGCGATCTTCCAGTGCCTGCAGGGCTGCCCGCCCTCTGAGCGGGCATTAAAGCGTCTTATTCTCACCGCGTCGGGCGGTCCTTTCTTCGGTCGCACCCGCGAGCAACTCGAGAAGGTCACCCTCGCTGACGCGCTCAAGCACCCTAACTGGAGTATGGGTCAGAAGATCACGGTCGATTCTGCGACGATGATGAATAAGGGCCTCGAGCTGATCGAGGCGCGGTGGTTGTTCGATATGCCGCCCGAAAAAATCGACGTTGTTGTGCACCGCGAGAGCATTGTTCACTCGTTGGTGGAATATGATGATAATGCCGTCGTGGCACAGCTCGGCGTGCCGGATATGCGCGTGCCGATCCAGTATGCGCTGACCTATCCCGCGCGTCTGCCGTCGCCGGTGGAGCAGCTCCGATTAGAGGACTGGGCGAACTTAACCTTCGCCGCTCCCGACGATGAGGCGTTCCCGACGATCAATATGGCACGCCGTGCGCTCGCGCAGGGTGGGCTGTATCCCGCTGCGCTCAATGCAGCGAACGAGGTCGCGGTCGGCGCGTTTATCACGGGGGAGATCGGCTTTCTCGACATTATGCGGCTGGCGGGTCGCGTGCTGGATAAGCCGCTACCCACGCCGACGAGTGTCGAGGATGTGTTCGCCATCGACGAGCGGGTGCGAGAGGAGACGCGTGCGGCGATCAATTTGATGAAATGAGGTTCGCTTAACGGATGATTATTTTGAAGATTCTGGCGGCACTGCTGCTGCTCGGTGTGCTTATTATGATCCACGAGTTTGGGCATTACCTGGCGGCGCGCGCGATGGGCGTGCGTGTTAATGAGTTTGCCATCGGGATGGGTCCGAAGGTGTTCAAATGGCGTAAAGGAGAGACGCTTTACAGCGTTCGTGCTCTACCTCTTGGCGGTTTTTGCGCGATGGAGGGGGAGGACGAGGAGTCTCCGACCCCCTCAGCCATCGGCGGCAACAGTGACCGCGACACGGAGCCTGCGGACGAGACTTGTTCTTTTGCACACAAAAAGGTGTGGCAGCGGATCGTTATCGTGCTTGCCGGCGCGGTGATGAATCTGTTACTCGGATTTTTGCTGCTGTTGGTGTACAATGGATTTTTGCAGAAGCCGTATGACGACAAGGGAACGGTGCTGTTCCCGACGACGACCATCGCACAGCTCGATGAGGATACCTCGGCGTATCAGACGGGACTGCGCGCAGGCGATACCATTTTGTCGATCAACGGTCGCCGTGTGCTGATGGACAGCGATATGGCGATGGAGATGCAGAATGACACGGACGGCGTTTTGCAGATGGTAGTGCGCCGTGATGGAGAAAAGGTGTCGCTGAACAACGTGACCTTCGAAACGAAAAAAGACGAAGAAACAGGGCGCAACTATCTTGTGTACGATTTTGTCGTGCTGGGCAAGGTACGTACCTTCGGTAATACCATCACCCAATCGGTAAAGCAGGAGGTCTCGGTCGCGACCATTGTGTGGCGTAGTCTCATCGATATGGTGCGGGGTCGGTACGGGCTCAATGATCTGTCCGGTCCTGTCGGCACGGTGGATATTATCGCCGATGCGGTCGGCGGGGCAAATACCTTTGCGGGCTGGCAGACACTGATTATGTTAATGGTGATGATCACCGTCAACCTCGGCGTGTTTAACCTCCTGCCGTTGCCCGCACTGGATGGCGGTCGGCTCATTTTCCTGCTGTGGGAGGGCATTACCCGCCGCCGTGTCCCGCAGAAGCTTGAGGGCATTGTGCATTTTGTGGGATTACTGCTTTTGATCTTACTGATGTTAGTGGTGTCCTACAGCGATATCACAAAACTCTTTGCATAGGAGTGAAACGATATGGATAGACGCGTATCAAAACAAGTGACCGTGGGCGGTGTCGCGATCGGCGGCGGCGCTCCGATAACCGTGCAGTCGATGCTCAACCTGCCCGCCCACGACATCGCGGGCAGTGTCGAACAGGCAAAACGTTTGCAGGCGTGCGGTTGTGACATTATTCGCACCGCTGTGCCGGATAAGGAGTCGGTTGCGTTGGTGGCGGCGCTCAAAGAATCGGTCACCGTGCCGATCGTCGCGGATATCCATTTTGACTATAAGCTCGCGCTGGAATCCGCCGCCGCGGGGGTGGATAAGATCCGCATTAACCCCGGCAACATCGGCGACGAGAGCCGCGTGAAGGCGGTCGCGCACGAGTGTCGCCGCCGCGGTATTCCGATCCGTATCGGGGTCAACTCCGGCTCGTTGGAGAAGGAGATCCTCGCAAAATACGGGCATCCGACGCCTGAGGCAATGCGGGACAGCGCGCTGTATCACGCATCCCTGCTGGAAAAGTTTGATTTTACCGATATCGTGCTGTCTATCAAATCCTCGGACGTTGCTACGATGATCAAGGCCTACCAGCTCACCGCCGCCGCGTGTGACTACCCCTTGCATCTTGGCGTCACCGAGGCGGGCACTGAGCGGATGGGGATTCTCAAATCGGCGGTCGGCATTGGCTCTCTGCTGATGCAGGGAATCGGCGACACCATCCGCGTGTCACTCACTGCCGCCCCCGAAAAAGAGGTGCTCGCGGGCATCGACCTGCTGAAAGCGACGGGCCTGCTCGACGGCGAGCCGCGGCTGGTTTCCTGCCCGACCTGCGGGCGCACCGCCATCGATCTTATTGGTATTGCCTCGCAAGTGGAGGAACGTTTACGGGATGTGCACAAGCCGATCACCGTCGCGGTGATGGGCTGTATCGTCAACGGTCCCGGTGAAGCGCGCGAGGCAGACATCGGCATCGCGGGCGGAAAGGGGCGCGTGGTGATCTTCCGCAAGGGTGAAGTGTTGCGCTCCGTCGACGAGAAGGACGCGGTAGAAGAATTAATGAAGGAAATCGAGCAGCTGTAATATCATCGCTGCGTTACATACATCGGAGGACTTATGGGAGAGAGGACGTTCGGAGCGCTGTTCGCTCCGTATCTGCCCGCAGATGACGCGTTTGCTGTACTGACCGCGGGAGAGATCGAGAATATGGAGATGCATCACGCCACCCGCAAGCTGTCGGTTGTGGTGCGTTTTGCCGCGTTTGTGTCGGCAGAGCCGCTGTTTGCCGCTGAAACCGCGCTCGCTCGCGCATTCGGTCTGCAGAGCGTGTGTATCTCGCCCCGCTTTCCCGCTGAAGCTCTCTCGCAGGCGAGCTGTCCTTCACTTGTTCTGTATCTCAAACGCCAAAATGTGGCGGTCAACGGAACCTTCACCGACGCGGTGTTTGCGCTCGACGGCGATACGCTGAATGTGACCTTCTCTCACGGCGGGGTGAACATCCTGCGCACCACCAAGGCGGACGAGCAGCTCAAAGCCTTGATCTTTGAGCAGTACGGACGCCGTGTGACGCTGAATTTTATCGGCGAGGACGCACCGCAGAACGACGAGCGGTATCAGGAGATGATGCGACAGGCAGACGAGGAAGCCGCTGTCCGCGCGCGTGAGCAAGCGGTAGCCCGTGCCGCCGCTGCGGCATCGGCGCCGAAGCCCGCTGCCAACGGCGAACCCGCAAGACCGGGTAAGCCCGCCGACCCGACTGTGCCACCGCGCGACGGTCTACCGATCTATCTCGAGACTGCTCAACCGGTCATCGGTGCGCCGATCAAGGAGCGTCCCGTGCCGTTAAAAGGTCTTGAGGCGGACGGCTCGATGGTAACAGTGTGGGGCGAGATCTTCAAGATCGACGCAGGCGAGAATCGCGACGGCACGAAGAACCGCTACAACATCCTCATCACTGATCAGACCAGCTCCGTTCCGCTGAGTATGTGGCTGGATAAGAAGCGTGATGCCGAGTCCATTGCCGCGATCGGCGGACTGCGGGTGGGGGATAACCTCGTCGCCAGCGGTCGCTACGATTATAACGAATTCGCCAAATGCAATCAGATGCGCCCGCGCTCGATCTCGATCGTTGCTCGCTATCAACGGCAGGATCTTGCTAAGAGCAAGCGCGTCGAACTGCATATGCACAGCAAGATGTCGTCGATGGACGGCGTGTCCGACGCTTCGTCGCTTGTCAAGCGCGCCATTGCATGGGGACATAAGGCGGTCGCTATCACCGACCACGGCGTCGTGCAGGCATACCCTGAGGTGATGAACACCGCCGCTGGCAAGGATATTAAGATCCTTTACGGTATGGAGGCTTACTACGTCAACGATATGGTGCCCGCCGTAGACGGCAAGGGCGACGGCACGTTGACGGATGATTTTATCGTTTTTGATATCGAAACCACGGGATTGAGCAACGCCACCGAGCGCATCACCGAGATTGGTGCTGTGCGGATGCGTGGCGGCGAGGTGGTTGATACTTTTGACATCTTTGTCAACCCGGGCAAGCCCATCCCGCCGAAGATCGTCGAACTAACGGGCATCACCGATGACATGGTCGCCGATGCGCCGAACGAAGCGGAGGGACTGCGGCAGTTTTACGATTTCTGCGGCGAATGCCGCCTGCTTGTTGCGCACAATGCGCCGTTTGACACGGGTTTTATCCGTGCCGCCGCCCGCCGATGCGGGATGCCGTATGAGTTCACCGCGATCGACACCGTGCCGCTGTGCCGCGCGCTGTATCCGGGACAGAAGAATTATAAGTTGGACACCGTTGCGGCGTTCCTCAAACTCCCGCCATTTAATCATCATCGCGCCTGCGACGACGCAAAGGTGCTGGCGGATATCTTCGCACACACGATCAAGGATATGCAGACGATGCGGATCGAGTCGGTGGGGCAGATCAATACCAACATTTCGGGCGTGGATTTTAAAAAGGCAAAATACTATCATATGATTATGATCGCTCGTAATCAGGTGGGGCTTAAAAATCTCTATAAACTCGTGTCGTGGTCGAATCTTCACGGCTTCTTCCGCAAGCCGCGCATCACGCGCTCGATGCTGATGGAGCATCGCGAGGGTCTGATTCTGGGCAGTGCGTGTGAAGCGGGAGAACTTTACAGAGCAATATTAGACGGAAAGTCCTGGGGCGAGCTGTGCGACATCGCCTCGTTCTACGATTTCCTCGAAATTCAGCCGCTCGGCAACAACGCGTTCCTGACCCGCCCGAGCAAGGGCAAGGGCGGCGAGCTCATCCCGCCGTTGTGTAAGAGCGAACGGGAACTGCAGGAGCACAACCGCACCATTATTCGCCTCGGAGAGAAGCTGGGTAAGCCCGTTTGTGCCACGTGCGATGTACACTTCCTCGACCCCGAGGATGAGGTCTACCGCCGTATTCTGATGGCGGGCAGTGGCTTTGACGATGCCGATCAGCAGGCACCGCTCTATTTCCGTACGACGGACGAGATGCTCGCGGAGTTCGCTTATCTCGGCGCGGAAAAAGCGCGCGAGGTGGTTATCGATAATCCGAATTTGATTGCTGATTGGTGCGAGCGCATCCAACCCATCCCGAAGGGAACCTTCCCGCCGCACATCGACGGTGCGGACGAGGAGTTGCAGCAGCTTTGTTGGGATCGTGCTCGCGAGGTGTACGGCGATCCTCTGCCGCCGATCATTTCCGAGCGCCTGGAAAAAGAACTTAACTCCATCGTCAAGCACGGCTTCGCGGTTCTGTATATGATCGCGCAGAAATTGGTGAAGAATTCGGTGGACAATGGCTATCTTGTCGGCTCGCGTGGTTCGGTCGGCTCATCCTTTGTCGCGCATATGGCGGGTATATCGGAAGTCAACCCGATGGCACCGCACTACATTTGCCACAACCCCGAATGCAAGTATTCCGAGTTTTTCACGAAGGGCGAGGTTGGTTCTGGCTTTGATCTGCCCGAGAAGCTTTGTCCGAAATGCGGACAGAAGCTCGGCCGTGACGGGCACGAGATCCCGTTTGAGACCTTCCTCGGTTTCGACGGCGATAAGTCGCCCGATATCGACTTAAATTTCGCGAGCGAATACCAGAACCGTGCCCATCGCTATACGGAAACGCTGTTCGGCCTTGATCACGTGTTCAAGGCGGGTACGATCGGTACGCTGGCAGACAAGACTGCCTATGGCTATGTACGCAAGTATGCTGAGGAGAGGGAACTGATCCTGCCGCCCGCGGAGCTCGACCGCCTGACGCAGGGCTGTACGGGCGTCAAGCGCACGACGGGTCAGCACCCCGGCGGTATGGTCGTCGTGCCGAACGATTACGAGATCGAGGATTTCTGTCCCGTTCAGCATCCTGCGGACAAGACGGATTCCGATAATATCACCACGCATTTTGATTTCCATTCGATCCACGACACCATTCTCAAGCTGGATAACCTCGGTCACGTCATCCCGACGATCTATAAATATCTTGAGGAATACACCGGCATCCCCGTGATGGACGTGGATATGTCCGATCCCGCTGTGTACAGCCTGTTCACCTCGCCCGAGGCGTTGGGGCTAACGGTGGAACAGCTCGGCTGTGAGACGGGTACGCTGTCTATTCCTGAGATGGGCACGGGCTTTACGCGTCAGATGTTGCTGGATTGTAAGCCGAAGTGCTTCGCGGATCTGTTGCAGATCTCGGGCCTGTCCCACGGCACCGACGTGTGGCTTGGCAACGCGCAGGAGCTTATCCGCGCAGGCACCTGCACCATCGGCAATGTGATCGGTACCCGTGACAGCATTATGGTCGAGCTGATGCATAAAGGTCTCCCGCCCAAGATGGCGTTCAAAATTATGGAGATCGTGCGTAAGGGTAAGTCGACCAAACTGCTCACTGAGGAGCATCTGACCGCGATGCGCGAGCACGGCGTGCCCGAGTGGTATATCGACTCGTGTATGAAGATCAAGTATATGTTCCCGAAAGCGCACGCCGCGGCGTACGTTATCGCCGCTCTGCGTGTGGCGTGGTATAAGGTGCATCATCCGACGGCTTACTATGCGGCGTATTTCACGGGTCGCGGCGAAGATTTTGATGCCGCCCCCGTGCAGGCGGGCATTGACCGTGTCAAGGAGCTGATGGACGATATCCGCGCCCGCGGCAAGGAAGCCACGCAGAAGGAGCAGGGGATGGCGGAAGCCTTGCACGTCATCTTCGAGGCGATGCTGCGCGGGGTGGAGTTCCTGCCGGTGGATCTGTATAAGTCCCACTGGTATAAGTTCACCATCGAGGACGACAAGATCCGTCTGCCGTTCAACGCGGTGGCGGGTCTCGGCGAGGCGGCGGCGAAGAGCCTGCACGAGCAGGCCGACCCGAACGATCCGTTCATTTCTTGCGACGATCTGCAGAACCGCACCGGCATCACCAAGGCAGTCGTGCAGTCGTTGCGCGATCTAGGTGTCCTGGACGGGTTACCGGAGACGAGCCAAATGACCTTCTTTTAACAGTAAAACCCGCTGTCCGATGGGACAGCGGGTTTTCTCTTGTTATTTTATGACAAGCGACTGCTCACCTAGCCGTTCATACCGTTGCTCGACGACCGAGCGGGTATAGCTTACGACGCTGCCGGTGTAGGGGTCGTTAAAATAATACTTGTTGGCATCGTAGCCGACGAGCAGAAGACAGTGCTCGTTGCTCGGCCACGTAAAGGTCGTTCCGTCGGGGAGGATCCACGAGCGACCGTCCTTGATCTGCGACATCCCGATGCTTGCCCATACGATGACGGGAATATCCTTGTCAATATAGGTCTTGCACAGAGAGGAAAGGGAAGTGCCGGTCGTGTCCGTCACGCGCTCGGCAGAGCCGAAATATTGGATGAGCGCCTTTTTGATAACGGGCGCCATACAGCCGTAGCTGTTTTCCGTTCGGGGATTGCCAAGGAAATATTCGTACGGACTCGGCCCGTAGAATTTTCCTTCCCACCAGTAGAAATCCTGACTGCATTCGAGATAGTTGTCAATGAAATTCGCGACCGAGATGTTTTCGCCCGCATACTGCAGCGCCATCACGGTAGCGACAGACTCACAGCCCGTGGGATATTCGGGGTATTGGTGGATGGTCGGCACGTTAATGAGCATCTTGCCGCGTACTGACGAGGTCTTCGTTGCGGTCGTTGCGGTCGTCGAGGTAGTCGACGTTGTCGTGGTAGTGGTCGAGGTAGTCGACGTTGTCGAGGTAGTCGACGTTGTCGAGGTAGTGGTCGAGGTAGTGGTCGAGGTAGTGGTAGTGGTCGAGGTAGTGGTAGTGGTCGAGGTAGTGGTAGTGGTCGAGGTAGTGGTAGTGGTCGTTGTTGATGTGGTTGTGCTCTGCGTTGTGGTGGGAGATGATTTGCTCGGCTCGTTTGGTTGACAGCCGCAAAGCAGCAATGCGGCACATAACGCATAGACCGTGATGCGGTAAACATTCTTTGTCAGCAAAAGGTCTCACCTCGTTTCGATGTATTCTCATTCTATCATATCATATAATTGCTATCAGCGCAACCGATTTATCCTTGACAATTAAATTCGAGGGTTTATAATGGATATAGACTGCCGAAAGCGAGGGAACAATATGCTGTTTTATTATATCCGTCACGGAGATCCGATCTATAAACCCGACTCGTTGACGCCGCTCGGCGAGCGGCAGGCAGAGGCACTGGCAAAGCGGCTTGCGGTGTACGGTGTGGATAAAATCTACGCGTCCACCTCGCATCGCGCGCAGCTGACGGCACAGCCGACCTGCGAGCTGCTCAAAAAAGAGATGACGTTGCTCGATTTCGCCAGCGAGATGTACGCCTATAACGAGTTGTCCATCATCAAAGAGAATGGCGGGAGATCGTTCATATATGAGCACCCCGAGACTAAGCTCCTGTTCACCGATGACTCCATCCGTACGCTCGGTTTTGAGTGGTATAAGCATCCTGCGTTTGCTGATTATGATTTCGGTTACGGTATTAACCGTATTTACGACGAGATGGATAACTTCTTTTTGTCTCTCGGCTATGAGCATATTCGCTACACGGGAAAATATAAGCCCGTTGCACCGACCGACGAGCGGGTCGCATTGTTTGCGCACGCCGGCTTCGGTATCGCGGCGCTGAGCTGTCTGCTCGACATTCCGTATCCCGAATTCTGCCTGCGCTTTGATCTGTCTCATTCGGGGCTGACAGTCATCAAATTCCACGAAGAGAACGGCTTCGTTATCCCGAAGGTGCTGACGCTGTCGTCGGATGCGCACCTCTACCGTGAGGGCTTGCCGACCCGCTATAATAATACGATCGAATTCTAAAAAAGCACCCTGCTCACATCCGGAGCAGGGTGCTTTTGGCTTATTCGTCGTAGCCTTTGGGATTCTGTGACTGCCAGCGCCAGGTGTCGCGGCACATATCCTCGACGTTCTTCTCCGCTTTCCAGTCAAGCAGAGCGGCGGCCTTCGCGGGATCGGAATAACAGGTCGCCACGTCGCCGTCGCGGCGGGGGGCGATGACGTAGGGTACGTCGACGCCGCTTGCCGCCTTGAAGGCGTTCACGAGGTCGAGCACGCTGTAGCCGATGCCCGTGCCGAGGTTGATCGGCTCGGCACCCGTGTGTTCGAGCGCATAACCGACCGCCTTGACGTGACCGCGGGCGAGGTCGACTACGTGAATGTAGTCGCGCACACCGGTGCCGTCGTGCGTGTCGTAGTCGTCGCCGAAGACCGATAATTTTGGTAACTTGCCGATCGCCACCTGCGAGATGTAGGGCATCAGGTTGTTTGGGATGCCGTTGGGATCTTCGCCGATGCGTCCGCTCTCGTGTGCGCCAATGGGGTTAAAGTAGCGAAGCAACACCACCGACCACGCGGGATCGGACACGCACAGGTCGGAGAGAATGCCTTCGATCATAAACTTCGTGCGCCCATAGGGGTTGGTCACCGCACCTGTGGGCATATCTTCTTTAAGTGGGGAGGGGTTTCCCGTGCCGTAGACGGTCGCGGAGGAGGAGAAGATGATGCGCTTACAGCCCATCTGAGCCATCACCTGACACAGCGTGACCGTACCCGCGACGTTGTTATCGTAGTACATCAGCGGCTCGCGCACCGATTCGCCGACCGCCTTGAGTCCGGCGAAATGAATGACCGCCTCGATCTTGTGCGCGGCAAACACCTTGCGCAGGCCCTCCGCGTCGCGGATGTCGCACTCATAGAAGGGGAACTCCTTGCCGGAGATCTTCTTAACACGCCGCAGTGCCTCCGGCTTGGAATTATAGTAGTTGTCGATGACGACGATGTCGTAGCCCGCATTCAGCATCTCGATGCAGGTGTGACTGCCAATGTAGCCGCAGCCGCCGGTAATCAGAATAGCCATAATATTACCTCCGAACATTGGTATTTCATCCCTATTATAGTCCTGTCACTGCGTTTTTACAATAGTTATTTGTTGCAAAAACGGATAATTTTGCCGCATTTCACTTGCGTTTTTTTATTCGACGCCGTATAATAGAGAAAATGCAATGCGAGGAGGAACCAACACAATGAAACCGACTCTGATCATTATGGCGGCAGGTATGGGTAGCCGTTTTGGCGGGCTTAAGCAGATCACCCCCGTCGGCCCTTCGGGAGAAAAGATCATGGATTATTCGGTCTATGACGCGATGCGCGCGGGCTTTGGCAAGGTGGTGTTTGTTATCAAGCACGCCATCGAGGATGAATTTAAGGAGAAGATCGGTAACGCGATCGCCGCGCACTTGCCGGTGGAATATGTGTTTCAGGAGCTGGACGCGCTGCCTGTGGGCTACACCGTCCCCGAGGGACGCGAAAAGCCTTGGGGCACGGGACACGCGGTGTTGTGCTGTCGTGATGTGGTCAAGGAACCCTTCGCCGTCATCAATGCTGACGACTATTACGGGCGCGATTGCTTCAAGCTACTCGCGGAGTTCCTTGCACAGCCGCAGACGGACGATAAGAAGCATTTTGCAATGGCGGGCTATCGCCTGTGCAACACGCTGACCGAGAACGGTTATGTGTCCCGCGGTGTGTGCGAGGTGGGCGAGGATCATCGCCTAACGGGGCTGACCGAGCGCACCCATATCGAGATCCGCGACGGCAAGCCACAGTTCACAGAAGACGACGGCGCGACGTGGACCGAGCTTCCTGCCGACTGCTATGTGTCGATGAACTGCTGGGCATTTCCGACGGGCACGCTGGATAGCTTTGAAGAGCTGTTCTGCGCGTTTCTTGATGCGCACGGCGGCGAGATGAAATCCGAGTTCTATCTGCCCGCGGCGGTGGATGCGTTGGTGGATGCAGGCAAGGCGGATGTGCAGGTGTTGCCGACCGAAGACAAATGGTACGGGATGACCTACGCCGCCGATCATGAAATGGTGCGTTCTGCGCTCGCCGCGCTGACCGCGCAGGGCCTTTATCCCGGTAAAATGTGGAAATAAAATTGATACCAAGCAAAAAAGGGACACCCGCTCGGGTGTCCTTTTTTGCTTGGTTATGCGTGTTCGGCGACGATGTTTTTGATCCAGATGTCCTTGCCGACGAGGATGATGCCGCCGATCGCCTTGACGAGGGTGAGCATCTGACAGATGAAATACACCCACAGGATGTTAAGCGACGTGAACGCGGACAGCGTGTAGGCGACCGTCACGCACACGAACCACACAAAGCCGCTGTCAAAGATAAAGGTGATCATCACCTTGCCGCCCGAACGCAGAGTGAAATAGCAGGAATTGGCGATTGCGTCCATCGGCATTGCGATGGCGGTGATCTGCATCAGCCTTGTTGCGAGCAAGCGGATCTCGGGTGTGGTGTTGTAGATGAGCGGTATACCGTTCGCGGCGATGGCGTAGATGACTGCGACGCCGATGCTCAGCAGGAAGGAGAAGAAGATCAGCTTACGGCTGTCCTCGCGGGCGCGGTCACATTCGTCCGCGCCGAGATCCTGCCCGAGGATGATACCGATGGCGACGCCGACCGACAGGAACGCCACCGAGAAGACGTTGAAGAAGGTGGTGGAGATGTTGTTTGCCGCGACGACATCGAGGCTGTGGGTGGAATAGCACTGGTTGAGCGTCGCCATACCCGCCGCCCACATCGTCTCATTGAGCATCAGTGGGAAGCCCTTTAAGAGGATCTGCCCGACGAGCTGGCGCGGCACGTAGACACTGCGGAACGCGCCGAGGATAAAAGGGGCTTTGTCTGCGTGGGTACGCGTCCACACCGCGACGATGAGCAGCTCCACGTAGCGAGAGATTACCGTGGCGATCGCCGCACCGACGACACCGAGTCTGGGTGCGCCGAGGTTACCGAAAATGAGGATGGAATTGAGCACAAGATTGACCAGCACCGCGATAACGCCCGCGCACATCGGCGGGGTCGCCAGTCCGCATTCTCGCAAGGTGCCGGAATAGCACTGGACGATGGTGTAGGGGATAAGCCCGATGAGCATCACCCGCAGATAATCCTGCGCAAAGTCAAGGGATGCTTCTGCCGCCGCGGCATCGCCCTCGCCCTGCAGATAGAGGCGGATGAGCCCTTCACCGCCGAACAGGAAGAGCGCAATGGCAAGCAGGGTGATGATCAGCCCCGCCAGGAGCTTGAAACGAAAGGCGTGGCGCACGCCCTTGTGGTCGCCGCTACCGACGAATTGCGCGCCGAAAATGCCTGCGCCCGATACGACACCGAAAACACAGAGGTTAAAGACGAAGATCAGCTGGTTGACGACCGCGACACCCGTCATCTCGTTGGTGCCGACACTGCCGACCATCACGTTATCCAGCATATTGACAAAGTTGGTGATGCCGTTCTGCACCATGATGGGTAGCATCAGCACCAATATACGGCGATAGAAAGCCCTATCGCCGATCAGTCTGCGCAACATAGTCTATCTCCTTTTTGCGAAAATCACTCTGTAACTGTATCATAGGAAATATGCTTTGTCAATGGAATTGTTCTTGACGAAAAGCCCTTGCTTGTGTGCTAGAACTCCCTTGAAATCAGCCGAAAAAGCGTGCGTATTCTCGATGGATATTAAGGTGCGGAGACTGACTTCGCGGTAAAATAATTGACTTTTCTGCGCCCCGAACGGTATTTATCGGCTGTACGGGGCGTATTTTCTTGTGAAAACCTGTTGAATATTGCAGAAATTAATGGTACAATTAAGAGTAATTAACATTTCCTATGATAAAGGAGGGCTCGGCTATGTTCTTAAAACGCTGGAATTACGTTCAGCCGGATACCGTCTTGGCATCGGAATTGGCCGAGATCTGTGAGATCAATCCTGTTCTCGCACTGCTGCTCACCACCCGTGGGATCACCACCCCCGAAGAGGTGTTTTCTTTCCTCGCAGGCCAGGAGGAAGAGGCAGATCCCTTTGCTTTTGCGGATATGCCGGCGGCGGTCGAGCGCATTTCCCGCGCTATTGAGGCACACGAGAAGATACTTGTCTATGGCGACTACGACGTGGACGGCATCACCTCGACGGTGTTGTTATACACCTATCTGCACCGTCAGGGCGCGGATGTGGTCTATCGCGTTCCGACGAGAGATGAGGGCTACGGTCTGCACGAGGCGGATGTGTTGTGGGCGGCAGAGCAAGGTGTCAGCCTGATCATCACCGTCGATAACGGCATTTCACTTGTGTCGCAGGTCACCCTTGCGAACGAGAAGGGCATTGATGTGGTCGTCACCGATCACCATCAGCCGTCCGATGTGTTGCCGCCCGCCGCGGCGGTGGTGGATCCGCACCGCGCGGATTGCGAAAGCACCTGCAAGAATTATGCGGGCGTCGGCGTGGCGTTTATGCTCGTGTGCGCACTGGAGGGGGACGGTGAGGCGGTGCTGGCGCAGTACGGCGACCTGTTGACCCTCGGCACGATCGGCGACGTGATGCCGCTGACCGGCTTTATGCGCGATCTGATGCGCCGCGGCATTGAGTTGCTCAACGGCAGCACACGCACGGGGGTGTTGGCGCTACGGCGTGTTGCGGGCTATGAGGAAAAGGATCTATCTGCCCGCGCGGTGAGTTTTTCACTCGTGCCGCGTCTTAACGCGGCGGGACGGATGGGCGACCCCGATCTTGCGGTGCGCCTACTTCTGACCGAAGACATCGCTGAGGCGCAGTCGCTTGCCGAGGCATTAGAGGATATGAATGCCCGCCGCCAGACGGTTGGCAACGACATCGCTGCACAGGCGGAGGAAAGCATCACGCACCATCCCGAGTGGCTTTATGATCGCGTGCTGGTAGTGAGCGGCAAGGGATGGCATTTCGGCGTGCTTGGCATTATTGCCGCCCGTTTGACCGAGCGTTACGGTAAACCGACCTTCGTGCTGTCGGTCGGTGAAGATGGCGTGGCTCACGGTTCGGGACGTAGCCTTGAGGGTTTTTCGTTGTATGAGGCTCTGCACGGCTGTGAGCAATGTTTGACCGTCTATGGCGGTCACGAGTTGGCTGCGGGAGTGACCCTGCGCGCTGAGAATATGGATGTTTTTCGTCGTGCGATCAACGATTACGCCGCTGCGCATTGTGCGGTGATGCCCGTTCCACAGCTCGACGTGTCGATCCGCCTGCGTCCCGAGCAGGTCGGGGTGGATAAGCTCGCGCTGCTCGAGGTGCTTGAGCCTTGCGGTGCGGGTAATCCCGCGCCGCTGTTCGGGTTGTCGCGTATGCGGTTGGATAATATCGCCGCCATCGGCGGGGGCAAGCATCTGCGCCTATCGCTCAGCCGCGATGACATCCACATCAGTGCTGTCAAATTCCAGACACGTCCCGAGGATCTGCCGATCCCCTGTGGTTCGATGGTAAATTGTGTTGTATCGCTCGAAAAGAATGTGTATCGCGGGAATATTTCTGTCAGCGTGCGTATGATAGATATAGGATATACCGATACCGACCGCGAGGCGATGCAGAGTGAACTTGCCGTATTTGATGCGATGATGCGGCGTGAGAGCCGCCCCGAGGCGCTCGCACTGCCGACTCGCGAGCAACTTGCGCGGCTGTACAGTATGCTGCGCGCCTGCGGCGAGTGGAACGGCACAATCGAGCAGCTTCATCACGCGGTAAGCACCGATGCCGATACGATGAGCGTTCTTCAGCTGCTCACCGCGCTTGAGGTGTGGCGAGAAGCGAAACTTGTGGATTTTCAGGATATGGGAGACAGACTGCGTGTCCGTCTGTTGCCCGCCGTTGGTAAGGCGGACTTGACTGCAACGCCGCTTTGGCGATATTTAGAGGAGGAGAACCACCGTGCGTGAATTGGAAAAAAGCGAGGTCTTGCAGCGTGAGCTGCAGGAGCTGATCCGCGAGAGCGGGAAAAACTATGACCTCGCACTGATACAAAAGGCGATGGATGTGGCGGTCGCGGCGCACGACGGTCAGCGCCGTCACTCGGGTGAGGAGTATATCTGCCACCCGTTGCACGTGGCGTGCATCCTCGTTGAGATGGGGATGGACAGCGACTCGGTCGTCGCGGCACTGCTGCATGACGTTGTCGAGGACACCCGTATCGAGCTTAATGAGATTCGTGAGCAGTTCGGCGACGCGGTCGCGATGTTGGTCGACGGCGTTACCAAGATTACGAAGATGACCTTTGTCACCCGTGAGGAACAGCAGGCGGAGAATGTACGCAAAATGCTGCTCGCGATGTCGCAGGATGTGCGCGTGATGATCATCAAGCTCGCCGACCGTCTGCATAATATGCGTACCAGCGATGGCTGGGAGTCGCAGAAGCGCCGCGACAAGGCGCACGAGACGATGGATATCTACGCGCCGCTTGCGCACCGCCTCGGTATTCGCGCTCTCAAGGAGGAGCTTGAGGACCTGTCTCTGCAGGTGCTTGACCCTGTCGCGTATAAAGAGATCGAGGAAAATCTTGCGTTGCGCGCCGAGGAGCGGAGTGCGTTTCTAGAGGAGATCAAACAGCGCATTCAGACCCGACTTGCAGAACACGGTCTGCAGTGTCAGATTTTCGGCCGCGTTAAGAGCTTTTCGGGCATCTACCGCAAGATGTATATTCAAGGTCACTCATTTGAGGAGATCTATGACATTTATGCCGTGCGCGTCATCGTTGACGATGTGACCGATTGTTATAACGTACTCGGTCATATGCACGAGATGTTCCGCCCGTTGCCCAACCGCTTTAAGGACTACATCTCCACCCCGAAGCCGAATATGTACCAATCGCTGCACACTACCGTGGTGAGCAAGGAGAAGATCCCCTTTGAGGTACAGATCCGTACGTGGGAGATGCACTATACCGCCGAATATGGTATCGCGGCGCACTGGAAATATAAGTTGGGCATCCAGAAAAAGGATAAGCTCGATGAACGCCTTGCGTGGGTGCGGCAGTTTATCGAAAATCAGAATGATGTCGATGATGCTGTTGACATCGTGCAGGGCATCAAGACTGACCTTGATATCGCGGATGTGTTTGTGTTCACCCCGAAGGGGGATGTGATCACCCTGCCCGAGGGCAGTACCGTTATCGACTTTGCGTATGCGATCCACACCGCTGTCGGTAATCGTATGGTCGGTGCGAAGGTGGATGGACGCATCGTGCCGCTTGATTACCGTGTGAAGATGGGGGAGATCGTCGAGGTGCTGACCACCACGGCGACCGATCGCGGTCCGAGCCGTGACTGGATCAACATCGTCCACACCAGCGAGGCGCGTAACAAGATCCGCGGCTGGTTTAAGCGCGAACGCCGCGAGGAGAACATCCAGCAGGGACGTGAGGAGCTCGAGCGGGAGCTTTCTCGTAACTTTATCCGACTGCCGGAGGAGCGGATGGAGGCTTTTTTGCTCGCTCAGAGCAAAAAACAGCATTATGCAAATTTAGACGACTTTTACGCGGCGATCGGATACGGAGGGGTGCTGTTATCCCGCTTGATGCCGCGCCTTAAGGACGAATATACCCGTATCCAGCGTGAGGAGCAGATCGCCGCGGCACCTGTGGCGGCGACCCTCACGCCTGCGACCAAGCGCACCAAGAACAACGGCGGGGTCATCATCGATAATATGGATAATTGCCTTGTCAAATTTGCGCAGTGTTGCAATCCCGTGCCCGGTGATTCCATCATTGGTTTTATCACCCGCGGCTACGGCGTGTCCATCCACCGTCGTGATTGCACCAATGTACCGAAGAATCCGGATGAGTGCGATAATCGTGAACGCTGGGTGTGGGTGCATTGGGAAGAAGAACAGAAGACGTCCTTCAATGCTAACTTGCGCATCATCGCGGATAACGGTGACAACCTGTTGCTGAAACTGGCGACGATACTTGCGAGTCACCACATTCCCGTCCATTCCATCAACGCCCGCGACACCGAGAACAACGGTGCGATCGTGACGTTGACGGTGGCGGTCAACAGCGTGGAGCATCTGCAATTTGTGATGGATCGCATCAAGAGTATTCCGCATGTCGCCAGTGTCGAACGTGCGACGATCTGACAGCATTATATAGGAGAGTTTACTATGAAGGCAGTGTATCAGCGCGTGACCTGCGCGAGTGTTACGGTGGACGGCGAGATCATCGGTCGCATCGACGACGGCGTTTTGCTGCTCGTCGGCGTGTGTCCTGATGACACTCCTGCAGAGGCGGCTTTGCTCGCACAAAAGGTCGCGAATATGCGGGTCTTCTGCGATGAGCAGGACAAGATGAATTTATCGGTGTTGGACATCGGCGGCGGTGTGCTCGTCGTGTCGCAGTTCACCCTCTGCGCGAGCACGAAGCGCGGACGTCGTCCCGACTTCTTCGGCGCAGCATCCCCCGCGATCGCCGAGCCGCTGTGCGAGCAGGTGGTCGAGGAACTGCGCAAATGCGGCGTGCAGAACGTGCAGACGGGGCGTTTCGGTGCGGATATGAAGGTTGATCTGCTCAATGACGGTCCCGTCACACTGATCCTTGACACCGACGAATGGAAAAAGGGGAGTAAGTGATGAACGTTACCTATTTTGCCGTCGGTGCTCTCGGCACAAATTGCTACATTCTCAGCGATGACAGCGACCACGCGGCGATCATCGACCCGGGCGGGGATGCACGCCGCATCCTTGGTGCTGTAAAGGATAAAAACTTGACAGTTGATTTTATCCTGCTGACCCACGCGCATTTTGATCACATTATGGCGGTCGAGGAGATTTGCGCCGCAACGGGCGCACAGCTTTGCGTCGGTGCGGGCGATGCGCCGATGTTGTATGATGCGCAGTTTAATTTGTCCGCGATGGTGTATCCAACGCAGACGGTAGAACTGACTGCCGATCGCCTGCTTGTTGACGGGGACACAGTCCGCTTCGGCGATACAACGCTCACCGTGATGGAGACCCCCGGTCACACCCGCGGCGGTGTCTGCTACCTCGGTGAGGGGGTGCTGTTTTCGGGGGATACGCTGTTTGCGGGCAGCATCGGACGCACGGATCTGCCCGGCGGGGATATGACTGTTCTGCGCCGCTCGCTGATGCGTCTGGCGGCTCTTGATGGTGATCTGACCGTTTATCCCGGACACGGCGAGGAGACTACCCTGTCTTTCGAAAAATCAGCAAACCCTTACTTGGGTGTTTAAGGAGTACGTATGCACCTGTATTTACAAGGTCACGATTTCCATTTTGAATTAGAGAATGTTACGCGACTTTTTTTGCCGCTCGAGAAGATCATAACGCATCCTGATGGCTCTTCGGTGGAGAAAACCGAGGGGCTTACGGTGATCGCGACGATGGTGAGCGACCCGCAGGGCGCGCGGCTAATCTGCCGCGTGACGGTGGACGGCTTTGATGAAGAGCGTATGTCGGTCGTCGCCGATGTGGGCGAGGGGTTTCGCGATGCGTGCGAGCTCGAACTGTGCACACATCTATACCATCTGCTCGCGCAGATGCTCGGTTTCACCCAAACTTGGGGTCTGGTGACGGGCGTTCGTCCCGTGAAACTGTTGCGTCGCCTAACACGGGATATGGGGGCTGAGCGCGCGACGGCGTATATGCGAGAAAAATTGCTCGTCAGCGAGGACAAGCTCGCGCTTTGCCGCAACACGCTTGCCATCGAGGATGAGATCTTGTCGCTGACCCGACCCGAGTCGTTTAGCCTTTACGTGTCCATCCCGTTCTGTCCGACGCGGTGCGATTATTGCTCCTTTGTGTCGCAGACGGTGGTGCAAGCGAAGAAACTTATCCCCGTCTATGTTGAGCAGCTTTGCCGCGAGATCGCCTATACGGGAGAGATCGCCCGCCGTCTCGGCCTGCGGCTGGAAACGGTGTATTTCGGCGGCGGTACGCCGACGACGCTGTCTGCCGAACAGCTCACGTGCCTTCTGCGCGCGGTGGAGGAGAGTTTTGATCTCTCGACCGTGCGAGAATATACCGTCGAGGCGGGTCGCCCCGATACCGTCACGGCGGAAAAGCTCGCGGCAATCCGCGCCGCGGGCGTCGGACGCGTGAGCATCAACCCACAGACCTTACAGCCTGCGGTGCTCGCGGGCATCGGTCGTCGTCACACGGTCGAACAGTTTTATGGCGCGTTCGAATTGGCGCGCAAAGCGGGATTTAAAAACATCAATACCGACCTGATCGCGGGTCTGCCCGATGATACTTTCGAGGGCTTTCACGATACCCTCGACGGGATCTTGCGGCTGTCACCCGAGAGCGTGACGGTACATACCCTGTCGATGAAGCGCGCGTCCAACATTATGCTGCAGCATCGCCCTGATTATCGCGTGCAGGACGACGCGGTGCGGATGGTGAGTTTGTCCGCGCAAGCTCTGCCGCAGGCCGGCTATCGCCCGTATTACCTCTATCGTCAGAGTCGCACCGTCGGTAATCAGGAGAATGTCGGATGGGCGAAACCGGGCTGTGAGGGGTTGTATAACGTCTACATTATGGACGAGACCCATACCATCCTTGCGTGCGGCGCGGGTGGTGTAAGTAAGCTGAAAAAGCCGAACAGTGATTATCTTGAGCGGATATTCAACTACAAATTCCCCTACGAATACAACGCGGGACTCGACGAGATGCTTGCGCGCAAGGATGCTGTCCCGATTTTTTACGAAAAACACGGTTTCGGGGATTGTCAAATCCTAAAAAATCGGCTATAATGAATATATAATCAATGCAAAAAAGGAGTGAGCTTGTGATGACAACGTTTGAAGAAGTCGTATGCAAAGCCAAGGGGTTGGCGACCGCCGCGGGGCGTAAAGCGATGGATGTTGCGGATCTCGCGAAGATGAAGATGAAGATACTGGACAACGAGAAGGCGATCGACTCCACCATGGAGGCGCTTGGTCACCTGCTGTATGACAGCCGCGTCGAGGAAACCGAGCTCAACGAGGAACTGGTGAGTGAACTGATCACCCAGATCAAGGATCTCGAAGTTGCCAACGACGATCTGCGCGCGCAGATGGACAACACCCGCGGGCGTAAGACCTGCGAGTGCGGCACAACGAATGCTGAGGACGCTTCCTATTGCAGCAAGTGTGGAAAAGCGCTGGATTAATAGCAAGAATCAACGAGAGGACGACCGTTAGCGGTCGTCCTCTCGTTTTTCATAATCTTCTAAAAATGTGACAGTGTGCTCACCTTTGTGATAACCGAGGATGGTCTCCAGATTGACATTCTCTGCACTGCGAAAGATGTTCTGGTCGATCTGGGAATTGACTTTTCGCAGATCGGCGATGAGCGCCTTGATCTCGGCACGCTTGCTGACGACGTCCTTGCGGGATGCGTCGGTGACAGCGCAGGCACAGCGCAGAAACTCCAATTGATTATACCGCGCCCAAGACAGGATGTCTTTTTCACGCACGAGATACAGCGGGCGGATAAGCTCCATTTCCTCAAAATTCGTTGAATGGATCTTCGGCATCATCGTACGCATCTGCGCGCCGTACAGCATACTCATTAAGATGGTCTCGATGACATCGTCGAAATGATGCCCGAGCGCGATCTTGTTGCAGCCGAGCTCGCGGGCGTATTTATACAGGTATCCCCGTCTCATCCGCGCGCAGAGGTAACAGGGACTGCCGTCCGTCTGCTTCTCCACGACGGAGAAAATAGGGGAGTCAAAGAAATGTGCCTCGATTCCCAGCAAACGCAGATTGTTTTCGATCTGATGGCGGTTTTCGGGGCGGTAGCCGGGGTCCATCACGAGGTATTCCAACTCGAACGGTACTTCACTGCCGTGACGCTGCAGCTCCTGTAGGCATTTAGCGAGCAAGATGGAGTCTTTGCCGCCAGAGATACACACCGCGATGCGGTCGCCCGCCTCGATCATCCGATAATCCTTCAGCCCGCCGATAAAAGGGTTCCAGATCGTCTTGCGATATTTTTTGATGATGCTGCGCTCGATCTCCTGACAACGTTCCATATCACACACCTCGCTTTTTGAGGATGTGCTGTGCGCTGTGCAGCAGCGGGCGGAAATGGATCGCGATCAATACCGCGGATAGCGCCGCTTCAATGGGGATCCAGTAGGGGATCTCGGTGATCATAATCACGCATTGTGTGATCATCACCGTCATGCTGATGCCGAAGCGCGGCAGATCCCAGTCGATGGGGATATAGCGGCGGGTCTTGAATGCACGCAGCAGGAACACAAAGCCATAGCTGAGCGCCGTCGAGATTGCCGCACCTTGCACGCCGAACACACGGATGAGGAAGAAGTTGCCGATGACGTTAAAGACCGTGCCGAGCAGAGTGTCAATGAGCGCGATATTACTCTTTTTCTCCACCACATAGATGGTGCCGAGGAAGGTGACGAAGCAGGACAGCGCCGTGGACAGAATAAGAGTCGGCATATACTGCCATGAGGGATAGAAGCTGTCCGCAACGAGGATGCGGGTGATGACCTTCGCGAACACGATGAGCAGTGACCCGCACACGAAGATGAGCGACTGATACATCTTGAAGATGTTAGAGAAGAATTTTTGTCTCTCAAGACGGCTCTTTTCCGTCAGCACCGACATCTGCCACGCATCCATAAAGATGCCGCTGATGAGGATGAGCAGGTTGGGGATCTTATAGGACACCGCATAGAGTCCGTTCGCCGCTTCGTCGATCATATAGGCAACCATATAGCGATCGGACACATCCGTCACCCACCAGAGCGCGGTGGTCGGGATGAGCGGGATGGAGTATTTGAGCATTGTGTGGGTGATATCCTTTTTGATCTGTGCGGGACGGATGTAGCGATAAATTTTTGCGAAGAGGAAGAGCAACAATGTGCAGATCGCATCCGACAGAATGATGGCGAGCAGATAGCCGACCACGCCGATCTTCAGCACCGCGAGGAAGAGAATATCGAGCAGCAGGGTGATTGCCGTGCCGATGACACTGCACACAGCGAACAAGCGCACTTTCTGTAATGTTTTAACAAAATAGGCGAATAGGTAGTGCAGCATCGATGTGAACACGAACACATAGATCCACAGCGTATAGTCGCCTAGGCTCGGGATGCGCGCAACGAGCGGGGTAAACAGCAAGAACACGCCGAAGCCGATGAGATCCACCGCGAGTCCCGTGGACAGCACGGTGCGGCGGTCGGTCTCGCCGTCCATACCGAAGCGCAGGACAGCGTTATTCATTCCCAGCGACACCATCGGGATGAGCAGGTTTGCCGCCTGAACGAGCAGGTCAACGATGCCGTATTCGCCGTTGGTGAGGAAGCTGGTATACAGCGGCATCAGCAGGATAGTCAGTACCTTGGAGCTGAAGGTGCCGATACCTAATATGAGCGTGTTGGAAAACAGCTTTTTGTAGCGGTCGGTCTTCGCCATAGGGCTTCTCCTTGATCGTTAATATACAGGATAGTATATCCATAACCTCTATATAATAGCACAATAATTCGGTTGTGGCAAGTCCGTCTTGACAAATCCCCCTCCGGCCCGTACAATGATAGCAGTAGATTGGCAGGAGAGATGGCTATGGGTTTGTTTTCGCGTAAGAAAAAGCAAGGGAATTCGACCGCTGAACGGTTGGATGGGCGGGAGTTGTTGTATGTGGTGCGACGGTATATCGACGCTGACGGCAACCCGAAGGAGGATGGTCTCGGTCACGGCGGTCGCATCGACACTGCCAACGGACATATCATCATCACCTGCGGAGATAACGAGGTGTTTGTCAACGCCGATGTGACCGCGGTCGAGTGCGGGGAATTGATGTCGCTCGGCGGCGCAACCTTCACGGGCTACAATGAGGTCATCGGCGAGGAGGATACGGTTGTCGCCTATTATCAGAGCCGATTCAGACAATAAGAGAAAGCCATCGACAACCGTCGGTGGCTTTCTATGTTAATTCATCTAAGGCTAGCACGGTTATATCGGCGAATTTCTCATTCGCCCCGCAGCACACCGCGACGGCGATCAGCGGGTCGGCAGGAAAGGTGTATTCCTTCCAGCAACAGCAATTATCCTCGTCCCATCCGTCAGCAAGACAGGGGACGGTGAAGCTGCTCGGCGGTAACACCAATCCGAAGCCCGTGAATTTGCAATAGGCTTCCTTCTTTGCCCATAGCGCGGAAAATCGCCCATCGGGATCATCGGCGATCCGGTCGCGCTCCGTGTCAGTGAACCACCGCTTGGCGACCTTATCGCGATAGGGGGTGCGTTGTTGGGCATCCAGCCCGATCTCGCTGCCCGCGACTGCGCAGAATACCCAGTCGCCGCTGTGCGATAGGCTGAAAAAGGGAACGTTCTCGCCCATCAGATAGGGCTTGCCACGCGAGCCGTGTGTGAAACGCGGCGGATGTCCGTCGCACCCGAACAGATGGGTGAGCAACAGCCCCGCCGCGGCGCATTGCGCTCGCTTTTGCTGATCCTGCAGACGCGTAACACGTGCCTGCCGAGCCGCGTCCAGTCGCGGTAGAACGGCATCGAGCCGAACCTCGTCTGTCAGCGGCGCACAGCGCACGGCATAGATCCTGACCATTCGCTCGCCCTCCTTATTTTGTCGTTGTGACCATCATACCATAAACCCGTAAACTCTGTCAATTTTCATTGACGGGAGAGTGGGGTGTATGATAAAATAGATCCATCACGTTTGCAAGGAGTAACCTATGGATATTCTGACTCAACTGACCGGTGAATTTCACCTCAAAACCGCGCAGGTCGACAGTGTCATTAAACTGCTCGATGACGGCAACACCATCCCGTTCATCGCCCGCTACCGTAAGGAGCAGACGGGCTCGTTGGACGATCAGGTGTTGCGCGAATTGTCTGAGCGACTGACCTACCTGCGCAACCTCAACGAAACGCGCGAAAAATATCGTGCCGTCATCGAGGAGCAGGGAGCGCTGACCGAGGAGTTGGCGGAGGCGCTTGACCGCGTGGTGACGATGACGGAGTTGGACGACCTGTATCGTCCGTATCGACCGAAACGCCGCACCCGCGCGACGGTGGCGAAGGAGCGGGGACTTGAGCCGCTCGCGCAGATGTTGTATGCGCAAGAGCCAAACGGGGAAGACCCCGTCACCGCCGCCGTAGCGTACATCACTGAGGATGTTCCCACCGTCGAGGATGCGCTCGCGGGTGCGCGGGACATCATTGCCGAGACGGTCGCCGACGATCCCGCGGTGCGCAAGCGTCTGCGTGTCGTGTGTATGGCGAATGGCTATCTGACCTCTGCTGCGGCGAAGGAAGAGGACAGTGTCTATGCGAATTACTACGAATTTCGCGAGCCCTTAAATAAAGTTCCCGGTCATCGCGTGCTGGCGATCAACCGCGGCGAGCGGGAGGAATTTCTTAAGGTCAAGGTAGAGTTCGATCCCGCCCACGCGCTACGCATTGTTTTCTCTGAGCATCTTAAAGCCGACTGTCCCGCGACCGAGCAGGTACGTCTGGCGGCGGAGGATTCTTACGGCCGTCTGATCTTCCCCTCGCTCGAGCGTGAGATGCGTAACGCCCTCTCCGATGCGGCGAGCGAAGCGGCGATCAAGGTGTTTTCCTCCAATCTGCGTCAGCTGCTGATGCAGCCGCCCGTCAAAGGCAAGGTCACGCTGGGCCTTGATCCCGGATATCAGCACGGCTGTAAGACGGCGGTCATTGATGCAACGGGCAAGGTGCTGGATACCGGCATTGTGTATCCCGTGCCGCAGTTTAAGCGGATGGAGCAGGCAAAGCAGATCGTCACGGGCTTTATCCGCCGCTACGGGGTAGAGGTCATTGCCATCGGTAATGGCACCGCTTCGCACGAGACAGAGGTGTTTGTCGCCGATCTGATCCGCGAGCAGAATTTGAGCGGTGTCGCCTATATGGTGGTTAGCGAAGCAGGTGCGTCGGTGTATTCCGCGTCCAAACTGGCGGCACAGGAATTCCCCGATTATGATGTTAATCTCCGCTCGGCGGTGTCCATTGCCCGTCGTATGCAGGATCCGCTCGCGGAGCTTGTCAAGATCGACCCGAAAGCGATCGGTGTCGGACAATATCAGCACGATCTGCCGCAGGCGAAGCTGACTGAGGCGCTCGACGGTGTGGTGGAATCCTGTGTCAACGCCGTCGGCGTTGACCTCAACACAGCCTCCGCGCCACTGCTCGAGCAGGTGGCGGGTATCAACGCGACGGTTGCAAAGAATATCGTCGCCTATCGAGAGGAGAACGGCGTGTTCACGACCCGCACCGCGCTTAAAAAAGTGCCGAAGCTCGGGCCGAAGGCGTTCGAACAGTGCGCAGGCTTTCTGCGTGTGCCGGAGAGCAAGAATCTGCTCGACCACACCGCCGTCCACCCTGAGAGCTACGAGGTGGCGAAGGGGTTGCTGGACACCTGCGGTGCGACGGTGAAGGATCTGTCGGGTCTACAGGCAAAGGTAGACGAGATCGGGCTCGCTGAACTCGCGAAACGCTTGAATGTCGGCGAGCCGACCCTCGCGGACATCATCGCGGAGCTACTGCATCCCGGTCGCGACCCGCGTGATGAGTTGCCGAAGCCGCTGCTTCGCACCGACATCGTCGGTATCGAGGCGTTGAAATCCGGTATGGAACTTAAGGGCACGGTGCGCAACGTCGTCGACTTCGGCGCGTTCGTCGATATCGGCGTGCATCAGGACGGGCTTGTGCACATTTCGCAGATCACCAACCGCTTCATCAAGCACCCGTCTGAGGTGCTGAAGGTCGGCGACATCGTGCAGGTGTGGGTTATCGCCGTTGATGTGCCAAAGAAGCGCATCAGTCTGACGATGCGCCCACCGAAAGAGCAATAATTATTCTTGACAATCGGACGCAAACAAGGTATGATATAGGGCGGATTAACCATCCGCCTTATATATGCCGCTGTGGTGGAATAGGCAGACACAAGGGACTTAAAATCCCTCGGTAGCAATACCGTACCGGTTCGACCCCGGTCAGCGGCACCAAAATGGGAGCAACGCCTACAAGGTGTTGCTCCCGTTTTTGCGTCGTTGGTCAGCAGGGTCGACCGGTCGCAATTTTTGCTTACAAAAAATGCAATCGATTTGAGGAAGCAACAATTTGCGTCAGCGTAGAGACTGCCCTCGTCAAATCGGCGGTTCAGACCCCGGTCAGCGGCACTGATAATAAGCACTCGCTATGCGAGAGGATGATTATTTTGACAATTTTCGTTGACAAAATTTTACTTGAAATTTCAATATAATTGTGATATCATCCTCTTGTAGGGGCAATTTTGCAACCGGGAGTTGCAATAAAGTTCAAACGAAAGTTGCTTGTAGTAGAGAAACGTATTTGATAACATAGAAAAGTAAATGTATTTTACGTATATTCTATACTATGCTGACAATGAGAGGAGCTTCTTCATGACAATCGGTGAGAAGATCACACGCCTGCGCACGGCGGCGGGCATTTCCCAGGAACAATTAGCAGAGAAGATCTCGGTGTCCCGTCAGTCCGTTTCCAAGTGGGAGATGGATCAGGCTTTGCCGCAGATCGATAAGGTGTTGCAGCTTTGTGAGCTGTTCGATGTTTCGGCGGACGAACTGCTTCAGGATAAGATCGCTATTCAGCCCGAGGTCTCGGGCGAACCCCGTAAGAATAAATATTTCGGCACCGACGGCTTCCGCGGCGAGGCAAACCTCAACCTGACCTCGATGCACGCTTACAAGATCGGTCGTTTCCTCGGCTGGTATTACGGTTCGGCATTGTCCGGCTGTAACAAGGCGGGTTACCGTCCGCGTATCGTTATCGGTAAGGATACGCGACGTTCCAGCTATATGTTGGAATATTCGCTTGTGGCAGGCATCACCGCCTCGGGTGCGGATGCGTATATGCTGCACGTGACCACCACCCCCAGCGTGTCGTATGTCACGCGGCAGGATAATTTCGACTGCGGCATTATGATCACCGCATCGCACAATCCTTTTTATGACAACGGTATTAAGGTCATCAACCGCTATGGTGAGAAGCTCGACGATGCGACGACCCTGCTCATCGAGGCGTATATCGACAGCGATATGAAGGCACTGGGCGTTTCCACGCCCGATCTGCCGCTCGCCTGCCGCGAGCGTATCGGCTGTATCATTGACTATGTCGCGGGTCGCAACCGCTATGTGGCATATCTGATCTCGGTCGCGTCCAATTCCTACAAAAATCTGCGTATCGGTCTCGACTGCGCGAACGGCGCTTCCTGGATGATCGCGCGCGCTGTGTTTGGTGCGTTAGGGGCGCAGACGGTGGTCGTTGGTGCCGATCCCGACGGCTTGAATGTCAACGAGAACTGTGGATCGACTCATATTGAGAACCTCTGCAAACTTGTCAAAGAGCAGCATCTCGATATCGGGTTTGCTTTTGACGGCGATTGCGATCGTTGCATTGCGGTGGATGAGAACGGCAATGTGGTCGATGGCGACGCGATGATGTATATCCTCGGCAAACGGCTCAAAGCCCGCGGTATGCTCAACAACGACACCGTCGTAGCGACCGTGATGTCCAACAGCGGTTTTGTCAATAGCCTCGCCGAGGCAGGTATCAAGTGCGCGCAGACCAAGGTCGGCGACCGTTTTGTGTATGAATGTATGCAGGAGAACGATTTCAGCCTCGGCGGTGAGCAGTCGGGTCACATCATTCTCAAGAAATACGCCACTACCGGCGACGGTCTCTTGACCGCCATTATGATTGCCGAGGAGTTGTGTGACTCCAAGTCGACGCTCGCGAAGCTCGCTGAGCCTGTGCGGTTGTATCCGCAGTATATGATCAATATCCGCGTCAAGGATAAGGCGGTAGCGTTGGCGGATAAGGGCGTGCTCGCCGAGAAGGATGCGGTGGAGAAACTTATCGATGGTAAAGGGCGCGTTCTGTTGCGTCAGAGCGGCACCGAGCCGGTCATTCGCGTGATGGTGGAGAGCGAGACTCAGGACTCCTGCGTTGCGTATGCCGAGCGCATTGCCGCCAAAGTGATCGAAGGAGGGCACAGCGTTGAATAAGTGTGTAAAGACCGTCGAATTGTTCGATTGTCAGGTATCGTATCTCAAGGAACTGTTTGCTGAGGCGGAATATCCGTGGGAGATGCTGCCGAAGATTAAAGCGCACATCCTCTCGCTCATCGAACAGGGTATCCCCGGTTATACGAAGATTGCAGACGGCGTGTTGGTGGGGGAGAACGTGAAGATCTATCCCACCGCCACGATCGAAGCCCCTGCCATCATCGGCTCGGGCACGGAGGTGCGCCCCGGTGCGTTCATCCGCGGCAGTGTCATCACGGGCGAAAATTGCGTCATCGGTAATTCCTCGGAGTTGAAAAACTGCATCCTGCTTGATAAGGTGCAGGTGCCGCATTATAACTATGTCGGCGATTCGGTGCTCGGCAACCACGCGCATATGGGTGCGGGCTCGATCTGCTCAAATCTGAAGGCAGACGGAAAGCCCGTGGTCATCCACGGTGACGAGGATTATGCGACGGGTCTGCGCAAGATCGGTGGTATCCTCGCCGATGACACGGATGTCGGCTGTGGCTGTGTGCTCAACCCCGGCACCGTCATCGGTAAGGCAACCACCGTCTATCCGCTGACCTCAATGCGCGGTGTCGTCCCCGCCGGCTGCATTGTTAAGGCAATGGATAATATTGTTGAACGCAAGTGAATAATAAAGAAAAAGCTGCACGGTCGTGCAGCTTTTTCTTTTGCTTTAGGTGCGGCGGTGTGTTACGTTGATGGTAATTGTTGTAAGGGGTTTGTATCTGTTACGGCAATTTCGCAAACAACCCCGTTCACTGCTGTTTTGCCGTGAGCGGGGTTGTTTTATGCTTGGCGCGCTTCGACAAACCAGCGATCCTCGTCTAAAAACAGATAGGTCTGCTGTCCACGGATGCGGCAGGTGTAGCGAAGCCCGCAGCCGCCCGCCTTGAGCGCGGCGGCGCGACGGATGTCGAGTACGCGGTCGATCTCGTATACCGTGCCGTCCTGCCATTTCACTGTCAGCGGGATGACGGTGCCCTCAGGAGAGAAGGCGGCAGTCACCTCGACGTATACTTTACAATCCATAGGCTCTCTCCGTTATTCTTCCAGTTTTCCCGAAAAGCCGACGGGGTGGATGGTGTGGGTCTCATAGGGACTGAGTCCCGACAGTTCAGGCTCTTCGAGCACTACGGCGCGGCGCACGCAGGTGTCACCAAAGCGAGCCTTGAGCTCGTCAACGGTCTTGTCGAGTTTTTCGCGTTTTTCCCGTCCGTCGCTGTCTATCAGATCGAGCTGACAGGGGATATCGTCCGGCTCGAGCGCGGAGATGCCGACCGTGATACTGCGCAAGGGGTGCGCCCAGTTATATTGCTTTTGAAACAGCGTAAACGCTTCATTCGCGATGTCCTTGGTGGATTGGATGTAGTAATCCAGCGATACCTGATGGCTACGGGTGGTGAGGGCGTTGTTCCGCAGATGGATCTCCACTGTACGCCCGACAAAATGTTGCTCCCGCAGGCGGCGACCGACGCTCTCGGCGAGCATATAGATCACCGCCTTGACCTCGTGATCGTCGACGAGGTCACGCGGGGTGGTGATGCCGTTGCTCACCGACTGTGCGGCGCTTGCCTGTTCGGCGGGGATGACAGGATGATTATCCAATCCGTTTGCCATCGCGTACAGCATCCCGCCCCATTTTCCGAGCAGGGCGCGCAGCATTGCGGGATCGGCGTTTGCGATGTCGCCGATGGTGAAGATATATCGCTCGGCAAGCTTTCGCTTGGTTGCGCGCCCGACGTAAATAAGCTCGCTTGCGGAGAGTGGCCACACAAGGTCCTTAAAGTTTTCCCGGGAAAAGACGGTGACTGCGTCGGGCTTTTTATAATCGCTGCCGAGCTTCGCAAAGGATTTGTTAAAACTTACGCCGATGCTGACGGTGATGCCGAGTTCTTCTTTTACCCGCTTACGGATCTCGTGGGCGGTGACGATAGGATCGCCCGCGCATCCTGTCAAGTCGAGCCACGCCTCATCCAGCCCGAATGGTTCGACGCGGTCAGTATAGTCCTGCAGAATGCGGCGTACCATTCCCGAATAGCGGATGTAAGTGGGGAAGTCGGGTGGCACGACGACGAGCTGTGGACATTTCTGCCGCGCCGACCACAGCGGCTCGCCAGTGGTCAGCCCGTAGGCGGCGGCGATCTCATTTTTGGTCAGCACGATGCCGTGGCGGGATGCCTCGCTACCGCCGACCGCGACGGGTTTCTTCCGCAGTTCGGGGCGTCGACTGCACTCGACCGATGCGTAGAATTTGTTGCAGTCCACGTGCAGGATCTGCCGCTCCATCTTGCTCACCTCGCAAAGAACATTTGTTCGACATCAAAAGTATACCACTGCCTCAGTGGTTTGTCAATGGAAAATCCTACCGATATGTTGTGACATTGTTTAGAAAAACTGTTCTGTAAAATACGTAGATTTCGGTATACGCTCTTCTTAATAAGGGGGGATAAGCAGTTGGCTATTATTTTTTTAAAATAGCAATGGGTTTGTTCGGCCGGTTTAAGTCTTAACAGACAGAAAAATCCCTGTCACCGCTTTGGTGACAGGGATTTTTTACATATCGGGCTGCGCCTGCATCGCCGCGGCGATCATATCCGTCCACGCGGACGGGTCAGCTGCAGTCGGCTCGGCGGTGTGGTGATAGTGTGCGAGGTATTCGACGTTGCCATTGGTGCCGTGGATGGGGGATACGGTCATATCTTGAACCGTTAGCCCGTTCTCCGCGGCGGCTGTGAAGATGTCGGTGAGCAGCGGCGGCAGGGTGGCGGCGGGGTCTTTTAGGATGCCGTTCTTGCCGAGCTCCTGTTTCTTCGCTTCAAATTGCGGCTTGATGAGGGTGATGACCTCGCCGCCGTCCTTCAACACCCGATGGATGGCGGGGAAGATCTTTTTAAGAGAGATGAAGGACACATCTACCGTCACCATATCGCAGATCGTGCCGCCGAGATTGTCGGGCGTGAGGTTGCGGGCGTTGGTGCGCTCGAGTACGGTGACACGCTCGTCGTTGCGCAGTTCCCACGCGAGGATGCCGTAGGCAACGTCTACCGCGAACACGTGCTGAGCTCCACTTTGAAGCAGACAGTCGGTGAAGCCGCCGTTGCTGGCGCCAATGTCGCACACCGTCCGCGCGGTGGGGTCGACCCCGAAGCACGCCAGTGCCTTTTCAAGCTTATAACCCGAGCGGCTGGCGTATTTCTTTGCTTTTTCGCGACAGGTGAGCACGGTGTTCGTCGCGATCGCCGTGCCGGGCTTGTCCGCGGGGACGTCCCCGATCCAAATGCGCCCTTCCATAATAAGCGCGCCGGCTTCTTTGACGGATACGTTTAGTTGACGGGCGGTCAGCTCGTCGAGTCGTAATTGCTCCATATGGCTCATTCCTTTATATTGTTGATAACGACAATGCTCTTTTCCAACAGGGTGCAGGGGCGATAGGCGAGCTTGGATTGCCGTAGTCCCGCGTCGCCCGAGTCGTCTTCGCGGTTGATGTAGCGTAGTGCGGGTGAGGCGTTGTACGCGGCAAATTCCCGTACCATCATTTGATAAACGCCGGGGAAGCGGGTGTCGCCTTTTTCACAGTGTACATACAGTGTGTCACCAAGCACTTCGCCGATCGAGAAGGCGACGATGTCGCCGCCGACGGTGATCAGTCCGCCGCTCATTCCGAATTCGTGCATCACCTTGAGCAGATCGGCACAACCGTGTGCCTCGATCTCTTCCGAACGGGAGAGCGGCGCGATCGCCGCTTTGCGTGAGAGCCAGTCGCGCAGAAAATCTTGCGCGGCGGGTACATCCTCGCGGGTGAGCGGGCGATATTCCCAGTCGGACCATTGCTTAATGAAACGGTTGATATGGTTGCGCTGTGCACTGTATCGACGCCCTGCAAAGGTAGCGAGATCGTCGTAGTGGTAGAGATAGTCGAAGAAATCGCGGTTAAAGGAGACCGAGATGCGGGGGTAACGCGCTCTCAGCGCCTCGATCTCCTTGTCCGATACGGCGGCGAACTGCAGAGGCAGCTCGTTTTCGCGGCAGTAGTTCTCCAGTGCGATGAGCGCTGCTGCGGGATCCCCACCTACCGGATATGTGAAGTGCGTTCCCTTTACACCGTAATTCACCCGTAGTATCAAGCATCCGTCGGTGATGGCATAGGCACCATCAAAGGGAACCCGCCACATATAATTTACGCCGATCGTGCGGTCACAGAAACGGTCGCCACGGGCGTGAAAATAGGGTGCGGCGATGAGCGCCGCTTCACGGTCAAAGGGGAGAAAGCGCAAAGACATTGGAAATAACGACCTTTCCTTATTTTTTACGGTTTTTGAAGAAAATGCGTGGCGTCGCTCTCGCGAATATTGCGGATGCGATGCCGACGCGGTGCTTCGCTGTAGGTGTGGACGATCAGATCGCCTGTGCGTCTGCGGCGTTGGAACAGCGACTGCCGAAAGCGGCAGGACACGATATCGTTTTGCGGCACGGTCACCGTGTGAAAGGTGAGCCATCGGGAATAGCACAAGGTAACAAAGTCGTCACTGAAGCCGATCCCTGCCGTACAGCGTTCGAGGATCTTCACCGCCAACGCCCACACGAGCGGGATATAGGCGATATGGGTCAGATGCAAGAGAATGTCGCGCCATAATGCAAACAGTGCGGCGGCGATGTGTGAGGCGGGATACAGCAGGAGAATGCCCCACAGCGGATAGGCGATATACCTCAGCAGAGACCGTGGTGCGGGACGGATCGTGACCGTCTGCGGACGGAATTCCGGTAGCAGGCGGCGGGTCTGTTCTTCGGCGCGCGCGATGGGCGATGCAGGGATGAGCAGTGAGAGCGAATCGCGTCCTTTGCCGTAGCCGATGCAGTGGATGAAAATCAGCTGCAGACGCAGTAGCTTGCATAGAATGGTCTGCCGGGAGTCAATGTAGTGTACAGAGGCGACCGTGCACAAATGATCCCGACGGGTGAGTGCGCCGTTGCGAATAGCGAGCACCGTGTCGTATCGTGTCGCCCAAAAGGGCAGATGCCGCAGAAGATTGCGCACGGCGGCGATGCCCCAGCCAATAAACAGCACGAGGATGATGAGAGCGGCGGTGCGCGGGATGATGCGGATATCGTTTGCTGCATTTTCCAGATTGCCGACCAGTTGTTGTCGATAGGCTTCGCCGAGCAGCCGACCGCTCTGATAAAACGCGGTGGCGAGGATGAGCACGCCGCTCAGGGAGTTGGAAACCAGCAGGGACAGCACGACGATGTGTGTCCAGTGCGCTCGAAAGCGATGCCGTACTTGCTCGTCGACCTTTTGCCGTTCGGCAAGAATCTCACGGGCGTGTCGGTCGCTCACCGTGAGGGTGAAATCCGCGCGGAATCGGTCGCCTGCATCGGTATCGATGGCGATGCGTGCCGCGCGCAGCGGGCGTAGGAAAAACGGACGTTCCACCGACAATGTGGAAACGTAGCGGCGGGGAACGATTGTTTCCCAATGCAGGATAAGCCCGCGACGCAGAATAAAGCCCTCGTCGGTCAGGCAATAGGTGTGCCGTCGCCACAGCAGAAAGGGCAGCACAAGCAGCAGCAGGATCGCGGTAAGATCGATCCAGGTTCCTTGTGCCCAGCGGTACAGTCCTTGGGGGGTGCTGATATAGCGTAAGCCGCGCAGAAGCGGCACGGAGAGCAGAAACAGGTAGCGAAAGGAGTAGCGCAGGATGGCGATAGGGTGTTGGCGACGAGTTGGGATAACGGCCGTCATATGATCGCCTCGGTCATTTTCTTCGCTTCGTCGGCGGGAATGCCTTCGAGCAATAGCCGTCCGCCGGTCGCGCTGATGAGTAGCGCACAGATCCCCGTGATCCGTTCGAGCGGACCGCGTATGACGGTGATGTGCCGCACAGCGGACAGCGGTATGCGTTGATGTGAGAGAAAAAACACCCCGCGTACAGCGGCGACAGTGCCTTCGCCGATCGCGTAGCGCATCCGTCGATAACGCTGCGGATAATATACCGTCAAGATCAGCAAAAGCGCACCGCTCCATAGCACCGTAAAGCATGGTGGCATCCATTGAGGCAGCATCGGCAGATGAAACAGCACGACACTTGCGATCAATGGGATGAATGCGGCGGCGAGTGTATACACTGTCCAGCAGAGCTTCACCCGTCGGTCGGGTCGTCTAAACTCCATATTGGCAACTCCCTTCGCTTTCAGTATGACCAAAAACGCGAGAGAATTGCCGCCGGCACGCAACAATTCGCACCAATGTCATATTTTAGCATATTTTGCCTGTTGTGTAAAGTCCTACCGACAGACAGTAAAACAGAAATTCGCCTGTCCCTATTTACTGTCGCCCCCATATTTCGGCAGAAACCCACCCGTGTCGGGGAATATAATGGAGATTGTGAACGGAAAGGGGAAAAGAGTATGGTCGTGTACGCGGATGTTCTGTTGGCGGTGAACTGGTGGGTGGATTTTTTGCTGTTGTTGGCAGTGCGGCGGTTTATGGCGATCGGCGCGAAGCCATGGCGGCTTATATTAGGTGCGCTGGTCGGCGGATCGTTCAGCTTCGTACTGCTGTTGCCGCCGATGGCGGCGTGGCTGTCGCTTCTGCTTAAGCTGGTAGCGGCAGGGCTGATGGTGCTCACGGCGTTCGGGTGGCACAACCGTCGGCGGTACACAAAAGCGCTGTTCTTATTATTCGGATTATCGGCGGGATTGTCGGGGCTTTGCTCGGCTCTCTACCATTATGCCGCGCCGCGTGACCTGTTTGTCGTTAACGGCGCGGTGTATTACGCCGTGTCGCCGTGGCTACTCCTCGGGATGACGGTGCTGTGCTATGGTTTGCTGTGGGTGCTCGAGTTTATCAGCCGTCGCCGCGCGCCGCAAGAGCGGGATTTTGTCGTACGTCTGTGTTACGAAAGAAAATCGGTGTCGGTCAAATGCCTTTATGACAGTGGCAATCATCTGACGGAGCCGTTTTCCAACCGCCCTGTGTTGGTGGTCGAGCGTGCGGCACTTGAGGGGTTGCTGACGTTGCCCGAGAATGTCGAGGACTTGCCGCCGAACGGACTGTGGCGCGTGGTACCGTTCGATACCATTGGGGGTGGCGGACTGTTGCCTGCATTCTTGTCCGACAACGTTGTCGCGGTCACGTCACACGGGGAGCACTCGCTTGGCGATTGCTATGTGGCGGTGTGCGAACGGCTCGGGCGCGGAGAATACGAGGGGTTGATCGGCAGTGCGTTGGGTGATCGGCTCGTTCAGGAGGGTGCTAGATGAACAAACTGATAAAAACGCTTCGCCTGTGGTTTATCCGCTTGCTCGGCGGCGAGGCGGTGCATTATATCAACGGTGCCGACACACTTCCCGCACCGTTGACGGCGCAGGAGGAGTCTGCGGCATTAGCGGGGTTGGAAAAAGGGGATAGAGCGGCGCAAAATACGCTCATCACCCACAATCTGCGCTTAGTGGTGTACATCGCGCGCAAATTTGAGAATTCGGGTGTCGGTATTGAGGACCTCATCTCGATCGGCACGATCGGGCTGATCAAGGCGGTGCGCACCTTCTGCCCGGGGCGAAACATTAAACTCGCGACCTATTCATCGCGCTGCATCGAGAATGAGATCTTGATGCACCTGCGCAAGATTGCGCAGAAGCGTAATGAGATCTCTATCGACGAACCGCTGAATGTGGACTGGGACGGCAACGAATTGCTGTTGTCGGACATTCTCGGCAGCGACCCCGACATCGTACATCGCCATATGGAGCAGGAGGCGGAACGACAGCAATTGCTCACTTGTGTGGCACATCTGGCACCGCGTGAACAGCGTATTATGCGCTTGCGCTTCGGCATCTGCGGAGAAACGGAGCATACACAAAAAGAGGTCGCGGATATGCTGGGAATCTCGCAGTCCTACATCTCCCGTCTGGAAAAGCGCATCATCCGCCGTCTGCGGGAGGAGATGGAACGGATGCAATGATGCACGGTTGCCAAAAAACGGTCACGCTGTGTTATACTCTGTTTGCGCCTTTGCAGAAGCAGTACGAAAGCCACCGACGCCTGTCGGTGGCTTTCGTTTGGCTTATTTCGATCTTTTCTCCCGTTGATAGACGGACGGGGGACACTGCTTGATAGTTTTGAATACACGGGAGAAATAGAGCGGGTCATTAAACCCGACTGATCCCGCAACTTCGGTGATGGAATAGTTGGGGTTGCGTAGCAGACTGCACGCCTCGTTGATGCGATAGCGCTGCAGATAGGTGTGCGGCGAGATACCGAAATCCTCTAAAAACGCACGGTAGAGCTGACTGCGGCTGATGCCGACATAGCGGGCGATATCGCTGATACCGATGTCGTTGGCGTAGTTGTATTGGATAAAGCGCAGGGCGTTCGCCACATATTCCTGATGGGGATTGCTGACTGCGTTCTGCCCGTTGAGGCGAATAAGGTGGGCAAGGAACTGATACAGACAGCCGACCATCTGCGCGTCATCGGCGGCGCTGTTGCCGCTAACCTGGGCGATCGCCATCAAAAGGCGCTTGGTTTCTTCGGGGTCACTGCTGTGCAGAACCGGCTCGTCGACGGAGAAGCCTGCCATCGCGACCAAGCGACGTGCATCGGTGCCGTTGAAGCCGACCCAGCAGTATTCCCATGGATCGAGCTTATCGGCGCGATAGTGTACAAGCTCACCCGGACTGACAAGGAACAGGTCGCCCTTGCTCAGATCGTACGAATGATCGGCGTGTACATACGTGCCGTGTCCGGCGGAAATATAGTGGATCAAATAATGATCGCGCAACGCCGGCCCCCACCCATAGTTGCTGTCGCACCGTTCATAGCCGGTGTTATATACCGATAATCCGGCGTTTTCTTTCAGCGTGTTCTTGAAGGAATACCGATCGTTACGCACAAGTGTTCACCCTTTCGCTTGTAAAATACATATTCATTATAACACATCTTGCAACATTTGTCCATAGAAATGATAAATAAAGGAGTGGTACTTTTTTTGCGCGAAAATTATAATGTAGTCAGAGAGAAGAAAAGAAAGGAAGATGGTTATGTCGGCATCCACCGCCATGCTCAAAAGGCTTCGGGAAGGGTATTATGATTGCGCGTTTTCTCGTCTGTACGGCGAGGATGGCGTCGATACGCAGCGCAACCGCTACGCCAAGGCGGTCGAAGGATTTGTTGAGACCTTCGGCGACGGCGCAGAGGAGCTGATGCTGTTCTCCGCGCCCGGTCGTACCGAGATCGGCGGCAACCACACCGATCACAACCACGGACGTGTGCTGGCGGGCAGTGTGAACCTCGACGTTATCGCTGTTGTGCGTCCCGCACAGGGAATGATCTCGATCAAATCCGAGGGCTATCCGATGGACATGATCGCTCTTGACGAGCTGATGCCCCGCGAGGAGGAGAAGAACCGCTCCTCATCGCTCATCCGCGGTACGGCGGCGCGCTTTGCAGATCTCAATTATGCCATAGGCGGCTTCGAAGCGTATACGACCTCCAATGTCCTCAAGGGTTCGGGGCTTTCTTCCTCGGCGGCGTTTGAGGTGCTGGTCGGTGTCATCCTCAATCATCTGTATAACAGCGGCAAGGTCAGCGCTGTGGAGATCGCCCAGATCGCGCAGTACGCCGAGAATGTCTTTTTCGGCAAGCCTTGCGGTCTGATGGATCAGATGGCGTCCTCGGTCGGTAACATCATCACTATCGACTTTGCCGATCCGTCCGCGCCTATCATCGAGCAGGTCGACTTTGATTTCTCGGCGTCGGGACACGCGCTGTGCATTGTGGACGTCGGCGGCAATCACGCCGATCTGACGCACGAATATGCCGCCATCCCTGCTGAAATGCGGGCGGTCGCCGCCTCGCTCGGGGTGGACTATCTGCGCGAAACGTCGATGGACGCGCTGCTTGCCAACATCGCGAAGCTGCGTGAACGCCACGGCGACCGCGCGGTGCTTCGTGCCATTCACTTCCTGCGGGATAACGCCCGCGTGGTCGAGCAGGTCGCGGCGTTGCGCGACGGCGATTTCGAGGCCTTTAAGGCGCTCATCATCGAATCGGGTAATTCCTCGTTCGAATATCTGCAGAACGTCTATGCAAACTGCAACGTCGAGGAGCAGGGGATGTCGCTGGCGCTCGCGCTGGCACAGGGAGTTCTGCAGGGCTGTGGTGCGTGGCGCGTCCACGGCGGCGGCTTCGGCGGCACGACGCAGAATTTTGTTCCGTTGGATAAACTCGATGAGTTTAAGTCCGTTATCGAGGGCGTGTTCGGTGAGGACACCTGCCACGTGCTGAACATCCGTCCCTGCGGCGGCGTGTGCGTGGATAAGCTGTAATCATTTTACATACGAAAGGTCGAATTTACTATGGCTGAACTTCGTAAACACCCGTTAACTGATGATTGGATCATGATCGCCTCGCATCGGCAGAGCCGTCCGCAGATGCCGAAGGACTATTGTCCTTTCTGCCCGGGAAGCGGTAAGGTGCCGGAGCACTATGACGTATACAAATACGACAACGATTTCCCTGCGCTGTCGCAGGATCCGCCCGCACCCGACGCGGTCGCGGACGATTTTTTCGAGACCGCGCCTTGCTACGGTAAGTGTGAGGTCGTTCTCTACTCGCCCGAGCATACCGTCACCCTGCCCGAGCTTCCTCGCGAGCATATTGCGAAACTCGTCGATCTGTGGGCGGAGCGTTATGAGGCGCTTAGCGCAGACGAGAAGATCAAATACGTGTTTATCTTCGAAAATCGCGGCGATGTCGTCGGTGTGACGATGCCGCATCCTCACGGACAGATCTACGGCTATTCCTTCTTGCCGAAGAAGCTGGAGCTTGAGGTGGGCAACGCGAAGAAGCATTATGCGGAAAAGGGCAAGTGCCTGTTCTGTGATTGGCTCGACCATGAGGTCGCCGACGGCCGCCGTGTGATCTTCCGTAACGAGCATTTCACGGTGTTCCTGCCGTTCTTCTCGGAATATCCTTACGGTGTGTACATTATGTCAAATGAGCATAAGTCGAACATCACCGAGTTCACCGCTGAGGAGCGTTCCTGCCTCGCGGAAACGCTTCGCCAGACCACCGGTATGCTCGACAGCCTGTTCGGCTATAAGTTCCCGTATATGATGTGTATGTACAACGAGCCGGTCAACGGGGAAGACCTGTCGGATGAATACCACTGGCACATCGCGTTCTATCCGCCGATGCGCAGTGCCGAAAAGATCAAATACAACGCTTCGAGTGAAACGGGCGCGTGGGCGCATTGCAACCCCACCTGTCCTGAGGATACCGGCGTTGAGCTACGTGAGGCATACGCCCGCTTTATGCAGGAGAAATAGTCGAAACATCAAAGAGCCGTATGCGCCGGACAGCGCATACGGCTCTCCTTTTTTTGTTATATCATTAATAATGGAAATTTTGCAAAAAAATTCACAAAAAACGGTTGTAATCTTCACGGAATTATATTATAATCATATAAAAGATGTTTCAACGAGTGAAATGTTTTTGTGCAAAATATCCTTTTTCGACGCAATTTGTCGAGATGGACAGACAGAAAGGGCGTGGATTCCATGCAATATTATCCTGCAAAAAACATCCGCAACGTTGCTCTTGTCGGTCACGCCGGCTCGGGTAAGACCTCATTAACCGAGGCGGCGTGCTACCTGACGGGGCAGCTTGACCGATTAGGTAAAGTGGCAGATGGGAATACCGTGAGCGATTTCGACCCCGAAGAGATCCGCCGTAAGGTGTCGGTCTCGACCTCGATCGTTCCCGTGGAGTGGAAGGGGACGAAGATGAACTTCCTCGACACGCCCGGCTTGTTCGATTTTGTCGGCGGCGTACGTGAGGGTATCCGTGCCGCGGGTAGTGCGGTGGTTGTGATTTCCGGTAAGAGCGGTGTCACCGTCGGTGCGGAGAAAGCGTTTGCCGCCGCACAGAAGAAGGGCATCGCCACCATCTTTTTTGTCAACAAGCTCGACCGCGAGAGCGCGGATTTCTATAAGGTGTTCGAGGAGATGAAGGCGACCTTCGGTCCGATGGTGTGTCCGTTGGTCGTGCCGTACGTGGTCGATCATAAGGTGCAGTGTTATGTTAACCTGCTCGAATACCGCGCTTATACATACGAAAACGGCAAGGCGACCGCCGTGCCGATTCCTGATATGGGACACCGTCTGGAGGGATTGCGCACCGCGATGTGCGAGGCGGTCGCCGAGACGAGTGAGGAGTTGATGGAAAAATACTTCTCCGGTGAGGAGTTCACCCCCGACGAATTGATCGCGGGTATCGCACACGGCGTGCGCCGCGGCGAGATCGCACCGGTGTTCTGTGGCTCAGCGTCGGAGCTCCAGGCGATCGATCAGCTTCTGACGGGTCTTCTGTGGCTCGCTCCTTGGGCGGAGACGGTCGCGGGCGAGATCGGCGAGGATGCGAACGGAGAGCCGGTCGAGCTGAAGGTCGAGGAGGACGCACCCACCGTGGCGACCGTCTTCAAGACTGTGGTCGACCCCTTCGTCGGCAAGATGGTGTATTTCAAGGTCATCCGCGGCAAGGTCACGCCTGATAGCCAGCTGCTCAACACCCGCACGGGTGAGACTGAGCGTCTGGGTAAGCTGTTCACCATCCGTGGCAAGAAGCAGGAGGAGACCCCCTTCGTACCCGCGGGCGACATCGGCGCAGTCGCGAAGCTGGTCGGCACCGGTACAGGCGACACGTTGTGCGCGCCCGAGTGTCCGATCACCCTGCCCGGCGTTCCGTTTGACACGCCCTGTCTATCGATGGCGGTGCGCGCCGAGAAGAAGGGTGAGGAAGAGAAGGTCGCATCCGGTCTTAATCGCCTCAAGGAGGAGGATCCCACCATCAGCGTGGAGACCAACGCCGAAACGCGTGAGCTTATCCTCTCGGGTATGGGTGAGCAGCATCTTGATGTCATCGCTTCCCGCTTGAAAACAAAATTCGGTGCGCAGATCACGATGTCACAGCCCGAGGTCGCTTATCGCGAGACCATCCGCCGCAAGGTGAAGGTGCAGGGTAAGCATAAGAAGCAGTCGGGCGGTCACGGTCAGTACGGCGACGTGTGGATTGAGTTTGAGCCCGCTGAGTGCGAGGGTCTGATCTTTGAGGAGAAGGTGTTCGGCGGTGCCGTGCCGAAGAACTATTTTCCTGCAGTTGAAAAGGGGTTGCAGGACTGTGCCAAGGAGGGCGTGCTTGCGGGCTACCCGCTCGTCGGCGTAAAAGCGACGCTGCTGGACGGCTCGTATCATCCCGTCGATTCGTCCGAAATGGCGTTCAAGACGGCGGCGAGCATTGCTTATAAAGCGGGCATCGCTGACGCGAGCCCCTATCTGCTCGAGCCTGTTGACAACCTCAAGGTGTATGTCCCGTCGGATTATACGGGCGACATTATGGGCGATGTCAACAAGCGTCGTGGTCGCGTATTGGGTATGAACCCCGCTGAGGACGGCCTGACCTGCGTTGAGGCGGAGGTGCCTCACGGCGAGATGGCGGACTATGCAACGATGCTGCGTTCTTCTACGCAGGGCCGTGCATATTTCACGCTGAGCTTTGAGCGGTATGAAGAAGCGCCGCAGCCGATCGCCGCGAAGGTGATCGAAGCCCGTAAGAAAGCGGAATAACCACAAAAAGTAATGCCGCCGATGGCAACTGCCATCGGCGGCATTTTTCAGTTCATGTTGTCCCGCTGTGCCGTATTGCTGTTGGGTTAACCTGCTACTGAAATAAAGCAGGTGGGCATCGCCCGACACGTTCCGGCTCCCTTCGTCCGCCGAGGCGGGAGGTCTGCACTCCGGTGTCGGAGTCGGATTCCCGTATCCGAAATGTAGTAGGGTTAATGAACAGCAGTCCGCGGACACAGCAGGAGCATAGCGTTAGGACGGTTAGCTCAGCGGCTCCTCGACCTCGTTGATCTCATAGTATTCCGCTAAGCGTTCCTCAAAGATCCCCGCGATGTTCTCAAACATCTCGTCGTTCTCGATGGGGACGAGCAGATCATCGCCTTGGTCGTTGACGACCTCGAGGATCACCAGCTCACCGTCGTCCTCCAGCGCAGCTTCCGCTTCGCTGTAGATGGGCAGCAGTGCCACATAGCGGCCTTCGTCGGTCTCGATTGCGTCTAAAACCTCAAATTGGTGTTCGTTGCCCTCGTCGTCGATGACCGACACCAGATCATTGCCGTATTCTTCAGACATTATTGTTCACTCCTTATCATATCTGTTATTATCATAGCGTATATTTCGCTGTTCGTCAAGATGGTTTTTGCAGTCATTTTTCGGCGTTTTCCGCGCACCGGTGCGGTCAGCGCGGCATAGAATGATAGAGGAATAAACAGGACGGGAGGGGACGAAATGGCAAATCATTATATTCATGTCGGCTCGATCACCAACGCAATGCGCGGGAAAAAGCTATTAGAGGCGCACGGGATCCGTGCGTATGTGCATCGTGCGTCCAACCCGCCCGAGGGAGACGGCTGTGGCTACAGCCTTTTGGTGACGGACAAGGTTTCGCAGGCTGAGGCGACTTTGCGCAAGAACGGTGTGCGAGTGGTGCGCGTCAGTGATGCACTTTAACGGGAGTGATGGTGTGATCTATTGGGATAATGCGGCAACAACGTTTCCGAAACCGACTGCGGTGCAGAGGGTTGTACAACAGTGTATGACAGCCTATGGCGGCAATCCCGGGCGGGGAGGACATCGGCTGAGTATGGCGGCGGCGGAGCAGGTGTATGAATGCCGCGAGTCTGTTGCGCGCTTCTTCGGGTTGGACGACCCGACGGGTGTGATCTTTATGTCGAACTGCACGACGGCGCTGAATACCGTCATTCACGGTGTCCTGCGTGACGGCGGGCGGGTGCTCGTGTCCGACTTGGAACACAACGCGGTGTGGCGGGCGGTCAACGCTCTGCAAGGACAACCGCGTGTGGACGTCGCCGCGTGGTCACCCGATGACGAGGAGGTCATAGAAAATTTTCGCCGTGCCATTCGACCGAATACCCGTCTGGTCGTCTGCACGCACGCATCAAATGTGTTCGGAGTGACCTTTCCCATCCGTCGGTTGGCGGCGCTCGCGCATCAATACGAGCTTTTATTCTGTGTCGATGCGGCGCAGACGGCGGGTGTGTTGCCGATCGATATGCAGGCAGACGACATCGACTATCTGTGCATCGCGGCACATAAAGGACTGTACGCACCGATGGGAATGGGACTGCTGCTGTGTCGTGAGCGTGACCGCGTACCGTCGCTTATTCAGGGCGGTACGGGGAGCTACTCAATGTTAGCTGCACAGCCGGATGAATTGCCTGAGCGCCTCGAGAGCGGCACACCGAATTTGCTCGGGATCTGCGGCTTGCAGGCAGGTCTGCGTTTTGTTGAGCAGCAGGGCAGGGAGAATATCTATGCACATGAGTTAGCGCTGTTAAGCCTTGTGTACCAACAGTTGAGCAGCACGCAAGGTGTAACACTTTACACGCAAAAACCGACTCTCGATACGTCAGCTCCGGTGTTGTCGGTGAATGTTAACGGACTGTTGTCGGAGGATGTTGCGCGCGAGTTGGATCGTCACGGTGTGGCGGTGCGAGCGGGACTGCATTGTGCACCGCAGGCGCATCGGCGTTTCGGTACATTGCCCTATGGTACGGTGCGTTTGGCACCGTCGGCATTTTCTACGCGAGCGCAGGCAGAAATGATTTGTAAACTTTTTCAGCAAATTGCGCAAAAAACATTGCACAGTTAAAAAAATATGCTATAATAAAATTGAATAGTGGGCTTTCGCTGTTTTGCGGAGGCTGAACGATAGAGAAATACGCGTTTTTCGCGGAAGGAGACGGCAATGGGACAGTTCTTTGCAAATGCATGGAATGATATCGTGATGTTTCTGGCATCCTACCGATGGTTGACTGATACACTGGATATTGTGTTGGTCGCGGTGATGATCTACTTCATTATCCGCCTTGTGCGCGATTCTCGCGCCGAGCAGTTGATGAAGGGTATTTTGGTGCTGGGAATTATGTATATGGCGGCCTATCTGTTAGATCTGACGACCGTCGGTTATTTGCTTAAGGCGGTGTTTGACAACGGTCTGATCCTGCTGGTGGTGATTTTCCAGCCCGAGGTACGTCGCGCGCTCGAGCAGGCGGGACACTCCCGTAAGGGTATTTTGCGCATATTCGGCGGCCTGTCATCGGTGGAAAATTCGGCGCAGGTCGAGCAGTGGGAGAAGGCGATTGACGCGACTGCCGCGGCTGTGGAGATCCTGCAAAAGCAGAAGATGGGCGCGTTGATCGTCATCGAGCGGTCAACTCGCCTTGGTGAGATCGTTCATACCGGCACGCTTATCGAGGCGGAGCCCTCGGGTGACTTGATCGCCAACATATTTTATAACAAAGCCCCCCTGCACGACGGTGCGATGATCATCCGCGAAGGTAAGATCTATGCTGCTGGATGCATCCTGCCACTGACGGATAATCTGCAGATCAACCGCGAACTCGGTACCCGCCATCGCGCGGGCGTCGGTATGAGTGAAAATTCCGATGCACTCGTCGTCATCGTGTCCGAGGAGACAGGGACGATCTCGCTTGCGGACAGCGGCGAGCTGACCCGTAATTTCACCAAAGAGACTCTCGCTAAGACGCTTGCTGAGCGTATTTTGTGGACAGAACAGCAGGAGAGAAAGACACCGATGTGGCGCCGTAGAAAGGGGAGTCGGGAATGAAACGGAAATTTTCCTTGAGCCGCTTTCTGCATAACGATAAACTGATGATGCTTCTATCGCTGTTACTGGCGATCCTCATCTGGGCGTTGGTCGTGTTCGGGCCGAGCAATACGCAGGAGCAGGTCATTTCCGGTGTGCCGATTGCCGTGACACTAAATGATTATGCCGGTGAGACGCTTAATCTGCGCATCACCTCAGGTGCGGACGCGACTGCGACCGTCAAGGTGCAGGGACTGCGTTCGGTTGTCAGCCGATTGTCCGCGGCGGACATCACCATCACGGCGGATACCGGTAATGTGATCAAAGAAGGCACTTATACGCTTCCTCTGCGCGTGGCTTCCAACGGTGATTACACGATACAGAGTGTCGTCGGTCCCGACGGCAACAACGACACCGTCACCATTTCTTGCGATGTGTGGCGCGAGGCGTTTTTCCCCGTGTCGGTGGAAGCGCCGAATCTGACCGTCACTGACAAGGAGAATTATCAGATCGGCACCCCCGTCATCGGCAACGGCGTGCTTGTTGACGGACAGATCACGTTGTCCGGCCCGCGCTCGGATATCAACCGCATCGACAAGGTCGTTGCGGTCATTGCGGATGAAGAGGCGATCAGCGAGTCCGGTGTCTATACCGCTCAACTGGAGGCGCGTGATGATACGGGTAAGGTGATCGATTCGATTGCTTATGCCAACGCTGAGGATGGCAAGGTCAGCGTGACGGTACCCGTGTTGGTCTATCGCGAGGTGACGCTCACACCGTCGTCGCTGAATGTTCCCACCGATTATGCCAATAACGCATCGCTCGTCACGGTTTCTCCGTCAAAGATTGAGTTATGGGGCGTTCCCTCTGAGATCGATGATTATATTGCTACCGTAAAGCAGTTGCTGACAGTGGATTTTGATAAGTTGTCGCCGGATCAGCTGACGCAAACGATCACTCTGACGGCAAATGAGGCGATTCGTCCCGTCAACGGCGTGGAGAGCCTGACGCTGAAGGTGAATTTGAACAGTATTATTTCCAAGACGTTTGATGTGGAACTGAACAGCACGAATTTTATCGCACAGCGGCTGTCTGACGGATATAAAATGGTGGCAAAGCAGTCAAAGGTTTCCGTCACACTGTGCGGACCGTCCTATACGTTGGACGGTGTTCGTGCAAGGGATATTCGCTTGATCGTGGATATGCCGCAGGCGACTGCGGGCGTGCAGACCGTGCAGGCGCGAGCTACCGTTCCGAGCAAAGGCAATGTATGGGCACTTTATGATAGTGCCGTTGCAGGCGTGGAAGTGTTGGTATCCATTGAAGCCGATTAAATATGTGAATAGCAACGTGCCGACAGCAAAGGCTACTGCCATAAGAGTGTTTACAAGTATCCTATAAAAAAGTCGATTGATGTGTACGAAGAAAGTGACAGTATAGCAAAATGCTATGCTGTCTTTTCTTATATAAGACACTATCAGTTGTATGGAAGTTTTATCGCCTTTTCGATTTCTTTAATCATTTTTCAATAATTTTTGTTATAATGGACACAACTCGTACTTTGTACAACCAATTGTTGAGAAGGTTGTGTCCTCGCATTTGCCGCAGCAAGCGTCAAATGCCCACGTTTTTAAAATTATAAGTGGAGGTGTCGATATGCGACTTTTGCTTGTAGAAGATGAAAAAAGAATGGCGCAGGCTCTATGCGAAATACTGCGTCTTGAAAATTATGAGGTCGATCATTACGCTAATGGTCTGGACGGTTTGGCAGCCATCGAAAGTGATATGTACGATATGATCATTCTTGATGTTATGCTCCCCGGAATGAACGGATACGAGATCGTCAAGAATGCTCGGCAAAATGGGATATACACACCGATCCTAATGCTAACAGCAAAGGCAGAGCTTGATGATAAAGTGACAGGTCTTGACAGTGGTGCAGACGATTATCTTACCAAACCGTTTATGACAAAGGAACTTTTAGCGCGGTTGCGTGCTCTCGGCAGACGAAATACAAACACGCCGGACGGCACATTGAACTACGGGGATGTTTTACTCGATAGAAATACATCGATGCTTTCCTGTACGTCTAACGGCCAGTGTGTACGGTTAAGTGAGAAAGAATACCGCATCCTTGAATATCTCATAGTCAATCAGGGGCAAATTCTTACCCGTGAGCAGCTCGCCGTCAAGATTTGGGGATTTGAAAGTGACGCAGAGTATAACAACGTGGAAGTATATATGTCCTTTACTCGTAAGAAACTGGCATTTGTTGGAGCAAAGTCGGAAATTAAAGCTGTTCGCGGTATCGGTTATGAATTGAGGTGCGACAATGCTGACAATATTTAAAAAGTCAAAAGTTGAAATTGTTGCCGCCATAATGTCCGTCCTTGTTTGCCTTTTCATCGGCACATTAGCCGTAATCTATGTCTCTAGTTATTTTGAAGTGTCAAACACGAACTACGAAATGCTGGAAAGACACGCACAAATGTATGTACTTACAGAAAACATCGAGAATGACCGCGCAGGAGAACCTCCTCACGGGTTTATGGAGCCACTTCCCGGTAATGATCCCAATGGGAAGCGGTTTGAAAACACGCCGTCTTTTCAACTGTCAACCTTTTATT
>CAZVSE010000009.1:0-46678 GCA_964629445.1 uncultured Ruminococcus sp.
CCCAATGGGAAGCGGTTTGAAAACACGCCGTCTTTTCAACTGTCAACCTTTTATTCGGTCGCGGTTGCTGATGACGGGCAGATGCTTGCCACGGACATCGGTGACCGTGAGGTGTATGACAAGGAAACGTTGGAGGCGTATGCCACCGATATCTTAAAAGGCGGCAAGAATCGAGGAACAAAAGGAAATCTCATGTATCATGTGGAGCAAAAAAGCGGATACACTATGGTAGCGTTTATGGATAATACTGTTATACAGCAAAGCATGAATACATTGTTTCGCTACACCTTGTTGTTCGGAAGCATTGCACTTATAGCATTGTTTTTCCTTGCGGTTTATCTTGCCGGACGTATAGTGAAGCCTTTGGAGGAAAGCTACCAAAAGCAAAGGCAGTTTATCTCAGACGCGGGTCATGAACTGAAAACGCCCGTATCGGTGGTCAGCGCCAATGCCGAACTTTTATCCCGTGAGATTGGCGAAAATCAATGGCTTGCTAATATACAATATGAAAATGAACGTATGGGCAACTTGGTATGTCAGCTTTTGGAGTTGGCAAGAACGGAAAATGTTGCCCTGCAGACTGAGCGCTTGGATCTCAGTCGTCTGGTTGCGGGCGGTGTCTTACCCTTTGAAAGTGTGACCTTTGAAAAGGGATTTGTGCTTGAGACACAAATTGCAGACAATATTCATGTCAGCGGAAACAGCAGTCAGCTCAGTCAACTTCTATCCATCCTGATCGATAACGCGATCCGTCACGGACAAAGCGGAAAAGAAGTTGCGGTAATATTGGGCGAAAGCCGCGGCAGTGCGCATCTTTCGGTAATTAATGACGGTGAGCCGATCCCCTCTGATAAAAAAGAGCACTTATTTGAACGCTTCTACCGTGTGGACGAAGCACGCAGCAGCGAGGATAAGCAGCACTATGGACTGGGGCTTGCCATTGCCAAGGCGATCACAGAAGCTCATCATGGCAAAATAGAGGTATCAAGTTATGACGGAAAGGTCTGCTTTACCGTCCGACTCCCGAAAATATAAAAATACAATAATCTTCAATCAAACTTCAATCTTCTTCCTGTACAATGTTGCCATCAACATACAGGAGGAGTTGTTTTGTGGCTTTTCAAACGGTATTTAAACGTTATGAAATAAAATATCTGATCACGACCGAGCAAAAGCAAAAGGTGCTTGCGGCAATGATGCCACATATGAAATTGGATAAGTATGGACGCACGACGATCCGCAACCTCTATTTCGATACCGACACGTATCTTCTCATACGGCGTTCCATCGAAAAACCGACATATAAAGAAAAGTTGCGCATTCGCAGTTACTCTCAGGTTGATTCGAACGGTACAGTTTTTGTGGAATTAAAAAAGAAATACAAGCACGTGGTATATAAACGACGTGTTTCTCTACCCGAAAGAGAGGCGATGGAATGGATCGGCAAAGAGCGCCACTGCCAAAAGTGCACGCAAATATCCGAAGAGATCGATTACTTCCTTGACTATTATGAGACGTTGCATCCGACCGTTTTTCTCTCTTATGAGCGAGAAGCCTTTTATGCAAATGACGGTTCGGATTTTCGTGTGACCTTTGATGACACCGTTCTTTGTCGGCAGGAGGATCTATCATTGAGATCGGAGGTGTACGGAACACCGATCTTGCCCGAAGGAATGGTCTTAATGGAGGTTAAATGCTCCGGAGCCATTCCGCTTTGGATGACGGATATTTTTTCGAAAGAGCATATATATAAAACAGCATTCTCTAAATACGGAACAGCATATCGCACAATGATTTTTCCGCAGCTGCACAGCGCAGGTGCGTATAATTCAAAGGAGGCAGCAAAAGATGCTTGAAAACTTGTTTAAAGGATTATTTGATACAGAACTCACCAAGGTCATTAGTGTGACCGATTTTATGCTTTGCTTGGTTGTTTCTCTTGCGTTAGGGCTTGTGATGGCGCTTGCTTATATGTACCATACCCGCTATACCAAGAGCTTTGTCGTGACGCTTGCTTTGCTCCCCGCTGTGGTTTGCATCGTCATTATGATGGTCAACGGGAATGTTGGCGCCGGTGTTGCCGTGGCCGGTGCCTTCAGTCTTGTTCGATTCCGTTCTGTTCCCGGAACGGCGAAGGAAATTTGCACATTATTTCTATCAATGGGCGCAGGACTGATTGCGGGTATGGGATATCTTGGTTTTGCTGCGCTGTTTACGCTTGTGATGTGCGTGATGTTCCTACTGTACAATCATCTGGATTTCGGAGCTAAGAAAAATGCGGCAACCTATAAGACGTTAACAATTGTTATCCCCGAGGATCTTGATTATACCGATGTATTTGATGACATATTTAAGACGTATACCACTTCCTTTAGCCTTGCCCGTGTCAAGTCTACCAATATGGGCAGTCTGTTTAAACTCACATACAATGTGATTCTCCGTGATGTGACAAAGGAGAAAGAAATGATCAATAAGCTCCGTTGTCGTAACGGCAATCTCGAAATTACCGTGTCGAGGCAAGAAACGACCGTATCGGAGCTTTAATGCGGGAGGGTGTTTATGAAGAAGATCTTCTCTGTAGTGCTAATTTTTTCTTTGGTGAGTTGTCTGCTCGTGAGCTGCGGAGGGCAAAACAGCGGTGGCGATACGATCAATCATAACGGCTCAAGTAATGCGGAGTCTTCGGGCACAACCGCTGAGGCGGTCGATGCGGATTTTTCCAAAAGCGATGCGGATATGTTCACGGATCGCGATTATAGAACGGAGTATGCCGCGTCTGAAAGTGTCGTTATTCAGTTGAACGGCAGTTCAGCCACAGCAAGCTCAAACAGCGTAGAAATATCCGGTAGCACCGTGACGATTACAGAAGAAGCTACCTATATTCTTTCGGGAACGCTTGATGACGGTATGATCATTGTCGACGCTGGTGATACCGCTAAATTGCAGATCGTACTAAACGGCGTGAGTGTTACAAGTAAGACCAGTGCTGCTATGTATATTCTCGAAGCAGATAAGGTGTTTGTAACGCTTGCGGAAGGAACGACCAATACTCTTGCAAACGGGGGCAACTTCACGGCCATCGATGACAATAATATTGACGCCTCTGTTTTTTCCAAGCAAGACTTGACCTTTAACGGTACGGGAGAACTTACGGTAACATCCCCTGTGGGGCACGGTATCGTTTGTAAGGATGATCTTGTTTTCACAGGCGGCTCATACACGGTGAACTCTGCCTCTCACGGCTTAGATGCCAATGACAGCGTGAGAATTACAGGCTCGACAAGCATCACGATTGATGCCGGTAAGGATGGCATCCACTGCGAAAACTCCGAGAACGCTTTGCTGGGTTTTGTTTATATTGCTGATGGCGCAATAACTGTGGAAGCGGAGGGCGACGGCATTTCGGCCGGTGCTTATCTGCAGATCCAAAACGGAAGTTTTGATCTTTTGATCGGTGGCGGCAGTGAGAACGGTTCAAAAGAATCCTCCGATTACTTTGGGGGCTTTATGGGCGGTGGCAGACCGGGGCAGCGATCCTCCCAAAGCACAACTGCGGCAGATGACGGCAGTTCCAGTATGAAGGGGATCAAGTCTGCAAACAGTATGCTTATTAGTGGCGGCACCTTCAATATCAACTCTGCGGATGATTCGATACACTCGGATATCTCAGTTACGATAAACGGCGGCACATTCAACATTGCCTCCGGCGATGATGCGATTCACGCAGAAGAATCCCTCACGATTACCGCGGGTACGATCGATATTACCGAAAGTTATGAAGGACTCGAAGCTTTCAATGTTGCCGTAAAAGGCGGCGATATAAAGATAGTTGCCAGTGATGACGGACTTAATGCCGCGGGCGGAACCGACTCCAGCGGCACTGCCGGTGGCAGGGACGGTATGTTTGGCGGCCGCGGTGGTATGGGTGCAGGGAGGTCTTCTTCCTCCAACGGCAGCATCGTTATTTCCGACGGTAATCTCTATGTGAAGGCTTCGGGTGACGGACTTGATGCGAACGGTACGCTCACGATCTCAGGAGGATATACCGTTGTTGTCGGTCCGACGCAGGGAGATACCGCAACGCTTGATTATGATGTCAGCGGTATTATTACAGGCGGCACCTTTATCGGCACAGGAGCTTCCGGTATGGCACAAACGTTTAGTGATTCCGCTCAAGGTGTTGTGGCGGTAAGTGTTGGCAATCAGAGCGCCGGCACCAATATCACATTGAAAGATAAACAAGGCAATACGATCATCTCCTATGCGCCTGAGCTCTCGTTTGCCGTTGTGATTCTCAGCAGTCCCGATATCATATCCGGCGAGTCCTACACCGTTACCGTTGGAGAGGTTTCGGGTGAATTTGAAGCGAACTGATGTTAATCAACAGAAAGGACGGACAGCCGAAACTGTCCGTCCTGCGATAAGCCACCGCCTTGCGCTAAAATATTCCTATGAGAATTAGCGTAAGGCGGTGGCTCTTACTTTTAGGCTTTTTTGCGGATGCAGAGGATGTGTTCTTCTGTTTCACTGTAAAGGGTGTAATCCCAAAGCGAAGCTCCACTCTCGGCGAGGTAGGGTTCGATCATTTCCTCGGCGGCGCGGCGGCTCTTTAGAAACAGCAGTGCGCTGTCAAACTTATCGGGGGAAAAGAATAATTCGACATAATCGTCGCCGTTCATGATGTGATCGGCAATGATCTTAGCGATTGTCTGTCGGTCATAGGTGTCTACGTATAATCCTTTTCGCACATAATAATTATCCTCGGTCGCCGTGCAGTTGACGATGCCAAGCTGGTCCTCAGTGATGCGATGCGATAATTCGATTTGGTTCGTGGTGACATTAAAATAGTTGTGTCGCTTGTGGTCTTCGCTGTCATTCCACGTCGCATCGAGGTGATAATCCTTGCCGTTGATCGTGACCATATTCCACATATGCTGTTCGTCGTTTTCGACTGATTTGCCGAACACCAAGGTGCTGCTGATTCCGCAATGCTTAAGCAGCAGCTGCATTCCGCGGGCGTAGCCCTCGCAAACCGCTTTGCCGTCTACGAGTGCGCCATAAGCGGAATAGGCGGTGGGAGAGGCATCAAATCCGCTGTTAGCCGCTGCGGTGTCGTAGGTACAACCGCTTACCAATCTGTCGTGGAGATACAGTTCTGTCTCGAATTCGTCCTGCGTCTGCGGTCGGTCACGCAGGATCATACTGACGGCGGCATCGAGCTGTTTTTTAGCGTTTGATCTCGTCTCAGCATCCATCGTGTAGGTTAGGACGAGATTGTTATAGTGAGCGATGCCGTCCTGCTCGTAGCCTTCCAGACCATAGACATTGCTGACATAGAAGAACTGCGGATTGTCATAAAAGAAGGCGTTGTACAGCGTTTTGGATTCGTCCGTATCCGCCAGATCGTGCGGGAGGGCGACGACGATCCCGTCGGAGGTCTTCTCAGTCTCGTTATCGGCTATGGTGACGGTGCTGTCCTGCGAAAAACCGTCCGTCAAGGCGGTGTACATCGTACCGTAGCATTGCTGCAGATCGTTACTTAGCGCACGATATAGGCGGTTATTTTCAAACTCCTCAGTGTAGACAGTCGGGTCGGCGACAGGCTCCTGCTGCCCGCTCGGGATGAGCGAGGTGATTACGGAACAGCCACAGCCGCTGATAAGCAGGACGCAGGCAAGCAGAAGGACGAAGAACTTTCGTAATACGGTCATAGTAATACCTCGTTACGGGAGAAGGGCGTTATTGCGTGAAGATCTGTGTCGTGATCAGGCAACTGTCGAGCGAGTTTTGTTCGGCAAGATACACGAGCTGAGAACGGTAGTCATTGAAATCGCCGATGCGGAGGCTCGTTTGAGCGATGTTGGCGAGATACGAGAAGTCGGAGGAAAGATTGCGTCCCTCACGAAAATACTGTTTGAGCATCGCGGCGATCACCTGCGCGCCGATCTCATTATCGTGCATAAGCAATTCGGTTGCAGTTGCAGCGTTGAGGGTGTGTTCGCCCACATCCAACACTTGCTGATCGCCGTTCTCCGGCGTGCCGAGAGAGATCGCTTCGGACAGCGTTATATTAACGCCGCCCTCAAAGCGGGAAAACCAGCGTTCCGCATTTGCTGCAGTGACAGCGGCGTAGTGGCGCAGCGGGATGTCCGCGGCGGACGCGAGAAGGCTGACGACCCGTGCGGCACCGTTTTTCTGATACAGCGGCGTTAAGGTCAGTCCGTCGTTTGAGATTGCATCCTCTGCAACAGCAGTCACGCGAATGGTGTCGTTTGCCGGATCGGAATTCACAAGAATAAATTTTGTGGCATCCTCACTGCTTATGATGAGAAGGAGATGCCCTTCGTCCTCTGCTGTAAACGCGTCCGCACTGATGACCGATGATGAATTATCGGATGATGTGCTGTGTTCCTGCATCTCGCTGATCTTATGTCGAATCGTCATCCAGGAAAACAACAACGCCAGCACTAAGAGTAACGCTGAAAAGGCGAGGACATATTGCATCCTTTTGCTCGGTATGCGAAAGCGTCTTTTGTAAAATTCCAGTGCCAACCAGCGTTCCTCCTTTCTTGCTTCTTACGGGGATTTATTCGGCTTCTTCGCCGATGAGCGTCTCGTCGTCGGCGGCGAGTATGCGTACGGTCAGCATCTCGCCGCTCTTATGCGCCGTGGGGACGCGTACGGATAGATAGGTGTCGGTCAGCCCGTCCATGGTGCCGTCGGAATGCGGCGTCTCGAGAAGGATCGGGACAGTGCGTCCAATATAGGTGCGGGCGTACGTTTCAGCTCCGCGGCGGCAGACGTCGATCAATCGGCGACTGCGCTCGGCTTTGACAGCGTTTGGGAGTTGTCCTGCCAGCCTATCCGCGACTGTGCCGGGACGGCGGGAATAGGCAAAGACGTGAACGCGGGAAAAGCCGATGCTGTCAACGAACGAAAGCGATTCGGCGAATTCTTCTTCGGTTTCGCCGGGGAAGCCGACCATCACATCGGTGGTCAGTGCACAGTCCGGAAAGAGCCGGCGCAGTTTTTCGCACAGTGTGCGGAATTCTGCGGTGTTGTAGTGGCGGTTCATCCGCTTGAGTGTTGCGTCACAGCCGCTTTGCAGAGCGATGTGGAACTGCGGGCACAGCTTCGGCTGTGCCGCGAGGCGGGCGAGGATCTCATCGCTCATAAAATCAGGTTCGAGAGAGCCGAGCCGCACCCGCAGGATACCCTCGACCGCGCAAGCGGCGTCTACCGCGTCGACGATGGTCTTGCCGTTATCCTGCCCGTAGGCGGTGAGGTTGATGCCCACGAGCACGACTTCCTTATAACCTTTTTCTGCCAATGTCGTTAATTCGCGGTGAATGTCCTCCGGCTCGCGGGAGCGAACGCGGCCGCGGGCGTAGGGGATGATGCAGTAGGAACAGAAACGGTTACAGCCGTCCTGAATCTTAACGAAGGCGCGGGTGTGTTCCGAGAAGGTGTCGATGCTCAGCGGCTCGATGACCTTGTCGTGCGAGGGAATGTCGACGATGCGCTGATGATTAGATAAAAACGCGCTGAGATGCGCGGGAAGCGCACCTCGCGCGGCGTTGCCGAGCACAATGTCCGCTTCGTCAAAGGCCTCGGCGACCTGCGGGAACGCCTGCGGCATACAGCCTGTGAGCACGATCACCGCATAGGGGTGTTTCCGACGGCAGCGGCGCAACAGTTGCCGCAGTTTGCGGTCACTCTCACCTGTGACGGTGCAGGAGTTGATGACGATGACATCTGCGCTGTCTGCGGATGTGCCGTCCTCCGTTTCGTAGCCCGCTTGATACAGCAGTCGACGCATTGCCTCGGTTTCGTATTGGTTTACCTTGCAGCCCAGAGTGTGAAACATGATCTTCATAGAAAACCTCGAAATATCTCTTGTCGCGATACAATATCAATTTATTGTATCGTATCTTGCAGGAAAATGCAAGTAGGACACGAAAATCCATAAAATTTGGCACAAAACAGAGTTGTATTTTTTCTTTATATCTGTTATACTGTACTCTGTTCAATTTTATCCTGTAAAGGGGTATGATTATGTCTTATTCGTTTTTTGCGATGTTGTCGCGTATGAAAAACATCCGTCGATGGTCGCTGATGCGTAACACCCGCTCGGAGAATATCTGCGAGCACTCGCATGAAGTGGCGGTGATCGCCCACGCGCTCGCACTGATCACCAACCGTCATTACGGCGGAAGTGTCAACGCTGAGCGGTGCGTAATGCTCGCGGTGTATCACGACGTTCCGGAGATCCTGACGGGAGATATGCCGACACCCGTTAAATACTATAACCCCGCGATCCGCGAGGCATATCGTCAGGTGGAGGAGTCTGCCTGTGATAAGCTGCTTGAGTTGCTGCCCGCCGATCTGCGCAGGGAATATGATGGGCTTATCCGCCCGCAAGACAAGGACAGCGAGGAAATGAAGCTCGTCAAGGCGGCGGACAAGCTGTCCGCGCTCATCAAGTGCATTGAGGAGACCTCACAGGGTAACCGCGAGTTTGCGAGCGCTCGCCGCGCAACCGAGGAGGCGATCCGCAGGATGAATATTCCTGCGGCGAACGAGTTCCTCGAGAACTACATTCCTGCCTATGAACTGACCTTGGACGATCAGTAAGGAGTTTTCTATGCGAATCACCCACTCTTACCGTGCGACGCTCATCGCTTGCTTTCTCGGCTACGTGACGCAGGCGATCGCAGTCAATTTTTTGCCGTTGCTGTTTGCGACCTTTCAGCGTGAATTTGCCGTATCGCTCGAGAAATTGGGTTTGCTTGTGACGACCAGTTTTCTTGTGCAGATGATGGTCGATCTGTTTGCTTCCCGTTTTGGAGATAAGCTTGGTTATCGAGCGGGCAGTATTGCCGCTCAGGCGGCGGCGGTGCTCGGGTTGATTGCCTTGAGCGTGCTGCCGTATTGCTTGCCCGATCCGTATGTCGGGCTGATGATCGGCACGGTGCTGATGGCGATCGGCGGGGGATTGATCGAGGTACTCATCAGCCCGATCGTTGACGCATTTCCCGGAGAGGGAAAGCCCGGCATTATGAGCCTGCTCCATTCCTTTTTCAGCTGGGGTTTTCTGGCGGTGGTGTTGCTGTCGACGGTGTATTTTGCCGTCTGCGGTATTGAGAATTGGCGATGGTTACCGCTTCTGTGGGCGGTCCTGCCGTTTGTGACGGGCGTGCTGTTTTGTTTTGTGCCGATTCCCGATCCCAAGACGGAGGAGGGCGGCAACAAACGTGTGCTGCGCCGTCTGTTTGCCAGTCCGTCTTTTTGGCTGATGATGCTGATGATGCTGTGCGCCGGTTCAGCGGAGATCGCGGCGAGTCAGTGGGCATCGCTGTTTGCTGAGGTCGGTCTCGGCGTGCCGAAGGCGACGGGCGATCTGCTCGGCCCATGCGGCTTTGCTCTGTTGATGGCACTCTCGCGTGTATATTTTGCGGGTGGTCAACGCGCAAAAAATATGACTCGCTCGTTGACGGTATGCGGCATCGGCTGTGTCGGTGGCTATCTGCTCATCGTGCTTTCGCCTTGGCCGCTCTTGTCGCTTGCCGGCTTCGGTATTTGCGGTTTCAGCGTCGGACTGATGTGGCCGGGCGTGCTCAGCCTCGGTGCGAAGGCGTTTCCGACGGGAGGAACGGCGATGTTCTCGCTGCTCGCCTTGTGCGGCGATATCGGCTGCTCGATCGGTCCCGGTATGGTCGGAGCGATCTCCAATGCCTTGCAGCGGGCGGAACAACCGACCCTTGTCGCTCTCAAATGGGGGCTTGGCGCGGCAACGGTGTTTCCGCTTCTGATGGTCATCGCCGTGCGTGTCCTGCGTCGTAAGAGTCGCTGATATCCTATGCGCGACACATCGAATATATGAATTTGTTCGGCAAATTGCCGTTTGAAAAGAGGTCAGTCCTTATGTTCAATATTGTAGAGAAAGTACAACTCAATCCCACCGTCGTGCGGATGGTGATCGACGCGCCGTTGATTGCCAGCAAGGCACAGCCGGGGCAGTTCATCATTCTGCGCACCGACGTGGATGGTGAGCGCATCCCGTTGACTATCGCGGATTACGACCGCGTGGCGGGGACGGTGACCATCATCTTTCAGATCGTCGGCGCGACGACCGAAAAGCTCGGTCGGATGTCGGTTGGAGAGTGTCTATCGGACTTTGTCGGTCCGCTCGGTCGTGCGACCGAGACGGAGGGTTTGCGCAAGGTCGCCGTCATCGGCGGCGGCGTCGGCTGTGCGATCGCCTATCCTGTGACGAAAAAACTGCACGAGCAGGGCACGGAGGTACACGCGATCGTCGGCTTCCGCAACAAGGATCTTGTCATCCTTGAACGAGAATTTGCCGCGGCGAGCAACCTGCTCAAGGTGATGACCGACGATGGTTCCTACGGCGAGCAGGGGCTTGTGACGACCGCACTCAAAACGTTGATCGACAGCGGTGAGCAGTATGATGAGGTTATCGCGATCGGTCCGCTGCCGATGATGAAGTTTGTGTCCCTGCTGACCAAAGAATACGGTATCAAGACTGTTGTCAGTATGAACCCGATCATGATCGACGGCACGGGTATGTGCGGCGGTTGCCGCCTCACCGTCGGTGGTGAGACGAAATTTGCCTGTGTGGACGGGCCCGAGTTTGACGGGCATCTGGTCGATTTCGACGAGGCGATGACCCGCGGCGGAATGTACAAGACATTCGAACGTCGCGCACACGAGGAGACCTGCCGTCTGTTCCAAAAGGAGGTGCAGTGATATGCCGAAGATGTCGCTTAAGAAGAACCCGATGCCTGCTCAGGAGCCGTCGGCACGTCGCCGCAACTTTGACGAGGTCGCGCTCGGCTATACCGTCGAGCAGGCAGTCGATGAGGCGCAGCGCTGCCTAAATTGCAAGAATAAACCTTGCGTGGGTGCCTGTCCTGTGCAGATCGACATTCCTGCGTTCATTCAGTTAGTCGCGCAGAAGGATTTTGAGGGGGCGTATCAGGTGATCGCCCGCTCGAGCTCGCTTCCCGCGGTTTGCGGGCGCGTGTGCCCGCAGGAGAGCCAGTGCGAGAGCAAGTGCGTACGCGGTATCAAGGGTGAGCCGGTTGCGATCGGTCGTCTCGAGCGGTTTGTCGCCGACTGGCACAACGCGCACAGCAACATCGCAGATGTAAATAAGCCCGCACCGAACGGACATAAGGTTGCGGTTGTCGGTTCGGGTCCCTCAGGTCTGACTTGTGCCGGTGATCTTGTAAAGAAGGGCTACGATGTCACACTTTATGAGGCGTTGCATCTCGCGGGCGGTGTGCTGGTGTACGGTATCCCCGAGTTTCGTCTGCCGAAAGCCATTGTTCAGCAAGAGATCGACACGCTGAGGGCGCTCGGTGTCCATATCGAGACCAATATGGTCATCGGTAAGGTGCTGTCGGTCGATGAACTGCTCGAACAGGGTGGTTTTGAGGCGGTGTTTATCGGCTCGGGCGCGGGTCTGCCGCGGTTTATGAACATTCCCGGCGAGAATCTCAAGGGTGTGTATTCCGCTAATGAGTTCCTCACGCGCATCAACCTGATGAAGGCCTATCTATCCGACAGTGCGACCCCGATCCAGAACGCGCGCCGTGTGGCGGTGGTCGGCGGTGGTAACGTCGCGATGGATGCCGCGCGTTGTGCGATGCGTCTTGGCGCTGATGAGGTGTCGATTGTGTATCGCCGCTCGGAGGCGGAGCTTCCTGCCCGCGCGGAGGAGGTCGAGCACGCAAAGGAAGAAGGCATTGCCTTCCGTTTGCTCACGAACCCCGTGGAGATCCTCGGCAACGAAGAGAGCTGCGTGAGCGGTATGCGCTGTGTCGAGATGGCGCTTGGCGAACCCGATGCTTCGGGTCGTCGTCGTCCTGTGGTTAAAGAGGGCAGTGAGTTTGTCCTTGAGTGCGATTGTGTTATTATGGCGATCGGCACCTCGCCGAACCCGCTTATCAAGTCGACCACCGACGGCCTCGAGACCGAGAAGTGGGGCGGCATCATCGTTGATGAGAATGGGTTGACTTCGCGCGTCGGCGTGTATGCCGGCGGTGATGCGGTCACGGGTGCTGCAACCGTCATTCTTGCGATGGGGGCAGGTAAGACCGCCGCCGCGGCGATGGATGATTACATCCGGTCAACATAATGGGTAAAACAAGGCTTTTGTTCGTACAGAAGCCTTGTTTTTTGCTGTTTTGGGTTGAAAAATGTTTGCGCGCGCGTTATAATAGAGTAATAAAGTGTCTACTCGCATAATTTGCGCCGATCACGCCACAATAGGGTGGGGTGATGCTATGAATGAGAAAGAGAAAAAGAACCAGAACACGGGTGACAACGACCAGGACGAATCGAACCGTCTGCAGCAGCGTTTACAGCTGGTGGAGGATACCGCATCCGTCACAACGGACAACGGCAGTCACCGTATACATTGTATGACCATTGTCGGGCAGATCGAGGGGCACTATGTTCTTCCGAATGAGACCAAGGCGACGAAATACGAGCATATGATCCCGCAGCTGGTGGCGGTGGACGAGAGCCGTGAGATCGAGGGGCTTCTCGTCCTACTCAACACCGTCGGTGGGGATGTTGAGGCGGGTCTCGCCCTCGCAGAACTGATCGCGGGGATGAAGAAGCCGACCGTGTCGCTTGTGCTCGGTGGCGGTCATTCCATCGGTGTGCCATTGGCGGTTGCGGCGCGGCGGTCGTTCATCGTGCCGTCGGCGACGATGACGATCCATCCCGTGCGCACGAACGGGCTGGTGCTCGGTGTGCCGCAGGCGTTCACCTATTTCCAGCGGATGCAGGGGCGCATTGCGGATTTTGTTTGCCGTCATTCGTCCATCTCGAATGAACGGTTTTATGAGCTGTGTATGACTACAGGCGAGATGGCGACGGATGTCGGTAGTGTGCTTGCAGGCGACGAGGCGGTCCGGGAAGGCTTGATCGACAGTCTTGGCACGTTGCGGGATGCCGTGGGCGCATTGTATCAAATGATCGAAGAAGACCAAAAGGGTGTGTAAAGCACCCTAACTTTACATATATTTCAAAAACGGAGGATTACATAATGGCGAAAAAAAGAAAGAGCAAGGCGTCAAAAGCCAGACAGACAAAGGCGCAGATCAGCACCCGTAAACAGATGCGGGCGGTGGTACTGCTCGCTGTTGCCGTTCTGACCTTTTGTCTGGCAATCATCGTGGGAGAAAATGCGTGGACATGGCTGCACAATGTGATGCTGGGACTGTTTAGCTTTTCTGCCTATCTGTTGCCGGTGGCATTCGGTGTCTATGCGGTGTTTATGGCGTTGGAAAAGGACAGCCGTAGTGTCAAGATTCGTATATGGGAGTGCGTGGCGTTCGTTGTGATGCTGATGAGCGTGGTGTTCACCTTCTCGACGAATACGGGGGATGAAGGTTTCTTCCCTGCGATCGCGACCGCCTTCGTGAACGGTCGTGAGCTGCGCGGCGGTGGTGTGCTCGGTGTGTTACTCGGCTATCCCGCTGAGGCGGCGTTCGGCGACACAGGCGCCAAGATCATCATCCTTTTACTGATGGCGGTGTTCTTTATGCTGGTTACGGGCACGACCATTATGCAGGTTGTGCGCGCAGTGCGCAAGCCTGTTGAGAAGACAAAAGAGGGCATCGATCACGTAGTTGCGGAGATCAGCCAACGGCGCGAAAAGCGCGGCGAGATCGACATTGAACTCGGCGATGGCTATGCAAAATCAAGTCGCAGAAAGCGTTGTGTCGAAGAGGTGAGCGCTAATCAGATCGCGGATATGGAATATATCCCTGCGGCGGCGGATGCACGGACTGATAAGCTTGAGGCATTCAAAAAAGCTAACGAGAAGCTTAACAGTGAGGATGAGCCTGAGGAGGAAGGATCCTCCGTCGATCAACTGACCGCCGAAACGCAGGCGGAAATTGAAGAGAATGAGGACGAGACGGCACAGCAGGAGATCATCTATCGCTATCCGCCGCTGTCCCTGCTCGACGAATCCTCGTCAGCGGTCGCGGGCAACTCTGAGAGAGAATTACGTCTTAACGGCGAATTGCTTGTCAATACGCTTAAGGATTTCGGTATCAATACCCGCCTGAGCGATGTTACGCGCGGTCCTGCCGTGACGCGGTATGAGCTCGAGCCGAGTGCGGGTGTGAAGATCAGCCGTATCACGGGACTGGCGGACGACATTGCCCTGCGTTTGGCGACGACGGGGGTGCGTATCGAAGCCCCCATCCCGAACAAGGCGGCGGTCGGCATCGAGGTGCCGAACAAGGCGCGTAACACCGTTCGTCTGCGCTCGCTGCTGGACACCGCGGATTTCCGCGCCGCGAAGGGGAAGTTGACCGTCGCGCTCGGTCAGGATATCGAGGGCAACGCCGTGATGACCGATCTCGCCAAGATGCCGCATCTGCTGATCGCGGGCACGACCGGCTCAGGTAAGTCGGTGTGTACCAACTCGATGATCCAGTCGGTGCTGTTCCGCGCCCGCCCTGATGAAGTGAAGATGATCCTCATCGACCCCAAGAAGGTCGAATTCGGTGTGTATAACGGCATTCCGCACCTGCTTATTCCTGTCGTGACCGATCCGCGCAAGGCGGCGGGCGCGCTCGGTTGGGCGGTCAATGAGATGCTCAAGCGGTATCAGATGTTCGCTGAGGCGAATGTGCGTGATATCGCGGGATATAATGAGATGGCGCGCACCAGTGAAACGCTCAAGCCTTTGCCGCTCATCCTCATTGTGATCGACGAGCTTGCCGATCTAATGATGGCGGCGGCGAATGAGGTGGAGGATTCCATCTGCCGTCTGGCGCAGATGGCCCGTGCCGCCGGTATGCATATGGTCATTGCGACCCAGCGCCCCTCGGTCGATGTGATTACCGGACTTATTAAGGCGAATATCCCCAGTCGTTTGGCGTTGACGGTGGCGAGCGGCACTGACAGCCGTACCATTCTCGATGCGAACGGCGCGGAGAAGCTACTCGGTTACGGCGATATGCTGTTTATGCCCGTCGGGCAGTCGAAGCCCCGCCGCGTGCAGGGGTGCTTTGTGACAAACAAAGAGATCGAGCGCGTTATTGAGTTCCTCAAGAACGCTGACAAACCGCTTGAATACGATCAGGAGATCATCGACGAGATCGAGAAGCAGGCGGCAGCCGCGGGACGCGCGAGCAGTCGCGGCGATGCGATGAACGACGATGACAGCGACGATGCCGACGAGGCTCTGCCGCAGGCGATCGAGATCGCCGTCGAGGCGGGGCAGATATCCACCTCCATGCTGCAACGCAAGATGCGCTTCGGTTATGCGCGCGCCGGTCGTATCATCGACCAGATGGAGCAGCGCGGCATCATCGGTCCGAGCGCGGGCAGTAAGCCGCGTGAGGTACTTATCACCCGGCAACAGTGGATCGAGATGAATATGAACGGGGAAGAGTAAGATGGCTTTGTTCGGTAAAAAGACAAAAAAGAAGCTCTATGCCGTTCTTGCGGCGGCGGTGGTGATCTTTTGTCTGGTGATCGAGCTTGGACAGCTTGTTCCGAGCCTCGGCATTTCCGGCTGGGATGACCTGTTTGCGAACGCCCGCCTATCCGCTTCGTCTGTCACTCCCGAGGGTGAATTGCAGGTGTTTTTCATCGACGTCGGCAACGCCGACAGCATCCTCATCCGTCAGGGGGAGGTTAACGCCCTCATCGACGCAGGCGAGCGTGGCGACGGCGACGATGTGCTTGCCTATCTTAATCAGCAGGGTGTAAAGAAGCTCGATCTGGTCATCGCCACTCACCCGCATGCCGATCACATCGGCGGAATGACGGAGGTTATAGAGGGCATCCCGATCGATCGGTTTGTGATGTCCTTTATGCCTGAGGACGAAACGCCGACCTCCGCGACCTATCTCAATATGCTCACAGCATTGGATGAGAAGAGCATTCCTGTCGAAGCGGCTAAGCCGAACACTATATACACGCTCGGCACAGCGCAGTTGACGGTGCTCGCGCCGCTTTCCGAGAGCAATGAGGCAAATAACATCTCGGTCGTGACCCGCCTGACCTTTGGCGAGCGCAGTTTCCTCTTTATGGGCGACGCGGAGACCGCGGTGGAGAATGAATTGCTCTATTCCGGCAGTCCGCTGTCGGCGGATGTGATCAAAATCGGACACCATGGCAGTAACACCTCATCTTCGCAGGCGTTTCTGTCGAAGGTCGCCCCCGAGTATGCAATCATTCCGTGCGGCGAGGGCAATTCTTACGGTCATCCGCACGAAAAGGTGCTCTCCCGTCTGGAAACGATGGGTGTGACGATCTATCGCGCGGATGTGCACGGGCATATTGCTATTGCGACCGACGGCAACACCTTGAACTTCAGTACACAGAAGTAACCTGGGGGGAGTGATAGTATGCTGTACAGCGTTGACCGTTTTGAGGGTGATATCGCCGTCTTGATTGACGAAAATGAGACTTCGCATTGCGTTGCGCGCGCGCAGCTTCCCGTGAGTGCGAAAGCGGGGGATATGCTGCGCTTCGAGGACGGACTGTATCACCTCGATGACGACGCGGCGCGCGTCCGCCGTGAGCAGATCCTGCGCCTGCAAAATAAGCTGCGCAGAGGTTAAGGAGTTACTATGATCACTTATGAGCAATTAAAACAAAATGAGGAGATCCGCACCTATATCCGCAAGGCGGATGAATCGCTCATCGCGCTCGGCTACACCGAGCATAGCTTTGCACACGTGTGTAAGGTTGCCGAAACCGCCGCGTATATTATGCAGACACTTGACTATGATGCCCATACTTTGGAGATCGTTAAGATCGCCGCGTATCTGCACGATATCGGTAATCTCGTCAACCGCATTGAACACTCGCAGAGCGGCGCGGTGATGGCGTTCCGCCTGTTGGATCATATGGATATGACCGCCGAGGACATCGCGACCATCGTCACCGCCATCGGCAATCACGATGAGGGGACGGGCGTCGCGGTCAATGCGGTTGCGGCGGCGCTGATTTTGGCGGATAAGTCGGATGTGCGACGCAGTCGCGTACGTAATCGCGATCTGAGTCGCTTTGATATCCATGATCGCGTGAATTTCTCCGTGAAACGGTCGGAACTGATTGTCAGCGAGGACAAAGAGATCATTACGCTCACGCTGGATATCGACACCGAGGTCAGCTCTGTAATGGATTATTTTGAGATCTTCCTCGCGCGGATGACAATGTGCCGCAAGGCGGCAGAGACGCTTGGATTGCGCTTTAAGCTGGTCATCAATCAGCAGGAACTGCTGTGACGGTCGGACGGCAGCTACTGCCCACCGTCGCGCGGTTTTTTGGCGCGCAGTTCCTTGATGCCGATATATAACAGCAAGATCCCGAACAGCCGTCGCAGAAGGTTTGTATCCATTTGGGCGGCGAACAGTGCAGTGGGGATGACGGCGGCGATACCGCCGAGACTGCACCATAGCACCGCTTGCCATTCGATCGCTTTGTGTCGGATATGCCCGATGAGGGCGGCAGGCGCACAGCCGATGAAATATAAGAGATTAATACCGCCCGCGGTGTATTGTGCCACGCCTGCGAACGCAGTCAGGTACAGCACTAAGAGCGAGCCGCCGCCGATGCCGAAGCCGCTGATGATCCCCGTCAGTGTGCCGATGAGCAAGGCGAACCACCACATCATAATAATAACACCGCCTTTACACCGCCGTAGAGAATGAGCAGACCGAACAGGCGATGCAGCCATACGGTTGGGATGCGGCGGAAAAATTTTGCCGACAGCAGTCCGCCCAGGACGCCGCCGATGAGGTAGGGTAGGGCATCCGCCCACACGTTGCCCCCCTTGAGGCAGAAAAGCACGTAGGATACGATCGACAACGGCAAGATGATGGCGACGGAGGTAGCGAAGGCCTTTTTCTCCTCCAGTCCGATCCAACCGATGAGCAGCGGCACAAGGAATAAACCGCCACCCGCGCCGAACAGCCCGTTGGCGATACCCGCCAGCCCACCGGCGATCAGATAACGATAACTGTTTTTCATACGAAACCCCTTTGCATTTCATTACAGCCATAGTTTCACCTGTGTTAGCGGAATTATTAGCGGAGGATGACCCCAATGATGAATAAAGAACAGCTGGAAGACCTGCTTTTGCAGGTACAGAAGCCCGCGCGCTATTCCGGCGGCGAGCTCAACAGCGTCACCAAAAACCTTGTTGACGTTGCGGTACGCTTTGCGTTTTGTTTCCCCGATCTTTACGAGGTTGGGATGTCCCATCTCGGGATGAAGATTTTATATGGCCAGTTCAACAACGAACCGGATGTGTGGTGCGAGCGGGTATTTTCGCCCGACACGGATATGGAAGCCCTGATGCGTAAGCACCATATTCCGTTGTTCGGTCTGGAGAGCCGTGACCCGATCCGAGACTTTGATTTTATCGGCTTCACGGTGCAGTACGAGCTGTGCTACACCGCGATGCTGAATATGCTCGACCTGGCGGGCGTGCCGCTTCGCGCAGATGACCGCGACGAAAACTTCCCGCTGGTGGTCGCGGGCGGTCCCTGCGTCTGCAACCCCGAGCCGCTTGCCGATTTCGTGGATATGTTCTTCCTCGGTGAGGGCGAGGAGGTCGACCTTGAGGTCATTCATCTCTATAAAGAATATAAAGCGCGCGGGTATTCCAAAAAGGCTTTTCTGCGCGCTTGTGCGGATATTGAGGGCGTGTATGTGCCGTCGCTGTACGAGCCGTCCTACAACGAAGACGGCACGATCAGAGCGGTGTCGCCGCTCGACGGCGTCAAACCCACCGTGCGTAAGCGCATCATTCGCGATCTCAACACTTGCTATTATCCCGACTATTTCGTCGTGCCGTATACCGACATCGTACACGATCGAGCGATGAGCGAGATCTTCCGCGGGTGTATCCGCGGTTGCCGCTTCTGTCAGGCAGGCTTTATCTACCGCCCCGTGCGCGAGAAGTCGGTGGACACGATCGATAAACAGAGCCACGATCTTTGCCGCTCGACGGGGTATGAGGAATTTTCGCTGTCCTCGCTGTCGACGAGCGATTACACGGAGCTTGAGGAGTTGCTTGACCGCTTACTTGATTGGGCGGAGAAGGAGCACACCAATATCTCCTTGCCGTCCCTGCGTGTTGACGGCTTTTCGGATGAATTGGTCAATCGACTTAACGTCTTGCGCCGTGCTGGGCTGACCTTCGCGCCTGAGGCGGGTACGCAGCGTCTGCGCGATGCGATCAACAAAAACCTTACCGAGGAGGAGATCCTCGACACTGTTGCCAAGGCTTTTCGCGGTGGTTGGACGACGGTGAAGCTGTACTTTATGATGGGTCTGCCGACCGAGACGACGGAAGACATTGAAGGGATGGCGGAACTCGGACAGAAGATCGTCAACTGCTTCTATGCCAACCCCGACAAGCCGAAGGGAAAGGGCGTGACGGTGAATATGAGCGCCTCCTGCTTCGTGCCGAAGCCGTTTACGCCGTTTCAGTGGGAGCCGCAGACAACGATGCAGGAGCTCGAAGAAAAACAGAAGCACTTGGTCGAATCGGTACACACGAAGAAGATCTCACTCAGTTGGCACGATGCGAAGACAAGCTTTCTTGAGGCAGTGCTCGCCCGCGGTGATCGTCGTCTGTGCCGCGTGCTGGAGATTGCGCACAGCCGTGGATTTCATCTCGATGCTTGGTCGGAGCATTTTGACTTTGATGCGTGGATGGAGATTTTTCGCGAGGTCGGGCTCGATCCTGCGTTTTACGCCAACCGCACCCGTTCGTATGAGGAGGTATTCCCGTGGGATCACCTCGATTACGGCGTGACCAAGAAATTCCTTATTTCAGAGAACAAAAAGGCGCACGAGGCTGTTACCACCCCGCACTGTCGTCAGGCGTGTGCGGGCTGCGGTGCGGCGTGCTGGAAGGAGGGCGTGTGTGTTGAAAACCGTTAGAGTGGTCTTTTCCAAGACGGGACGCGCCCGCTTTATTTCCCATTTGGATCTGGTGCGCACGATGACGCGTGTGGTGCGCCGCGCCGAGATCCCGCTATGGTACACCGAGGGCTTTAACCGCCACCCGTATCTGACCTTCGCCGCGCCGTTGTCGCTCGGTTTTGAGGGCCTGCGTGAGTCGATGGATCTGCGTTTGGAGGAAGAAATGCCGTATGACGAGCTGGTTGCACGGCTTAATGCGGCACTTCCGGAGGGTTTCGAGGTGATCTCTGCCGCTGAGGCGGTGCATAAGGTCGGCGCGCTCACCGCGGCGCGCTATCGTCTGCGTTTTGACTGCCCGCCCGAAGAGGTCGCTTCCTTGCTTGCACAGGATGAAATATTGGTCGAGAAGCGCACAAAGAAGAAAACGATGAAGACGCTGGATATTCGTCCTGCGTTTGCGGATGCGCAGGTGAGTGCATACAGCAAGGGGACAGAGATGACGGTGACGTTGCCCGTCGGCAATGATACCGTCAACCCGAGTTTGCTGCTGCAGGCGCTCAACGCCGCGTCTGAACGGAAATATCACCTGCGTGTGCTGCGTTTGGACTTGCTGACAGCGGACGGTAAACCGTTCTGCTGATACCTTGACAAAAATATTTTTCTGTATTTGCAAAAAACACTTGCAATTTGCATACGACTGTGCTATGATACTACAGGTGTTTTTAGCCGCGAGTTTTCTCGTGGGGGTTAATGCCTGGCGAAAGCACGACATTAAAGCGGATAGTCCTCTATCGGTCACTGATCGGTATGAATGTCTGAAAATTTTTAGGAGGAACACAAAATGGACGCATTGAAACTCATCGCTGGCGACAGCATGAAAGAACAGGCTCCGGCCTTCGGTATCGGTGATACCGTCCGCGTGGACGTGAAGATCCGCGAGGGTGACCGCGAGCGTATCCAGGCCTTTGAGGGCACGGTCATCGCGAAGAAGGGCAGCGGCGTTGCTGAGACCTTCACTGTTCGCCGTGTTGCTTACGGCGTTGGCGTGGAGAGAGTTTTCCCGTTGCACAGCCCGAACGTAGCCGCTGTTAAGGTCGTTCGCTACGGTAAGGTTCGCCGCAGTAAGCTGTATTATCTGCGCGATCGCGTGGGTAAGGCTGCCAAGGTCAAAGAATTAATTAAATAATTCGACAAAAAAGGGACTGCAAAGTCCCTTTTTTGCTTTTCTTTTTTGGAAATGTGTGTTATAATACCTATATTGTTGAATTTTTGATGAAAGAAGGTGAGCCATTGCCGCAGATCAACGAGACTCGGAAAAAGTCTTCTGCCCGCAGGTGGGCGTTATTTGCATACGAATGGGTGAGTACAATGATCGTGTCTCTTCTCGTGCTGGTGGTGTTGTTCATCTTCGTTCTCCGCGTCGTCCGCGTTGAAGGCGATTCGATGGACAAGACTTTGCAGAGTGGTGACCAATTATTGCTGATGACCTGCGTGACAGAATATCGGCGCGGTGATATCGTGGTGGTGGATCGCTACTCGGTCGAGCCGCTTGTTAAGCGTATTGTTGCTGTTGGCGGTGATACCCTCAGGATCGACACGGACGGATTTGTTTATCTTAACGGCTCGTTGCTGGGAGAACCGTACGCTTCCGCCTTTACACCACAAAAGGACTGCGTTGAGACGGTGGTCGTGCCCGAGGGTCACGTGTTTCTGATGGGGGATAACCGCCTTGTGTCAAAGGACAGCCGGTCGAATGAGATCGGGATGGTGCTGGAAAAAGATATTGTTGGCAAGGCGATCTTCCGCATAGGACCTTTTTCTTCTTTCGGAGGCATTTACAACAATTTAGAGCAAGGGTATTTAGGCAGCGAATAAGGAGTGTGCGCGATGGATATTACCCCGTCAAAAAAAGAACATCCTGCGCTGGCGTCCTGTTTTGAGTGGATGTCGATGCTGATCGTTGCCTTGATCGCCGTTGCTGTTGTGTTCACGGTGTGTTTTCGCGTTGTCGGAGTCAGCGGCGATTCGATGTGCAATACGCTGATGAACGGTGATCGACTGATTTTGATTACGCAGTTTTATTCCCTCGAACGTGGTGACATCGTGGTGCTGTATCGTGAGGGTGAAGAGCCGTATATCAAACGGGTGATCGCCTTGGAGGGCGATACAATCGATATTGACGATGAGAGCGGTCGTGTGCTACTCAACGGTGAAGCACTTGACGAACCGTATATCCGCGACGGAATTACGCTGTCGCGGGGATTTGACGGTCCTTACACAGTGAAAAAAGGCGAGATCTTCGCGATGGGCGACAACCGTCTGTGGTCGCTGGACAGCCGACAGCTCGGCGTGTTCACCACTGACGAGGTCGTCGGCGAGGCGGCATTTCGCTTGTTTCCGCTTGAAACAATGGGTGCTATCTAATACAGGAGGGTGACGGATGGCAAATTACAAGAAAAAGGCAAAGTATACCGCCGACAACCGCCCCCCGAAGCCGAAAAAGGTAAGTTCGTCGGCGGATAAGGGCGAGGCGCACGCGGAATCCATTCAGTGGTTCCCCGGTCATATGGCGCGCACTCGCCGCAAGATACAGGAGAGTTTGTCGCAGGTGGACGCGGTCATTGAGATCGTGGACGCCCGCATCCCACAGAGCAGCCGTAATCCTGAATTGGATCATTGGGTTGGTCGCAAGCCGCGCCTGATCGTGCTCAATAAAGCGGATCTTGCGGACGAGGCGGCGACCAGACGTTGGATCGCTTATTATGAGTCCCGCGGTATCGCGGCGATCGCGGTGGACTGCAAGAGCGGTCGGGGTTTTAACAGCTTTATGCCTGCCTTACGCCGCATCCTGCGTGATCTGATCGAAAAGTGGGAGAGCAAGGGGATGAATCACCCCATCCGTGCGATGATCGTCGGCATTCCGAATGTGGGCAAGAGCTCCTTTATCAACCGCCTGAATAAGGGCGGTAAGGCGAAGGTGGAGGATCGCCCCGGTGTCACCCGTCAGAATCAGTGGTTTGTGGTGGAGGGCGCGCAGCTGCTTGATACCCCCGGTGTGCTGTGGCCGAAGTTTGAGGATCATACGGTGGCGTTGCATCTCGCCTTTACCGGTGCGATTAAGGATCAGGTGCTGGATATGGAGGAGATGGCGTGCGAGCTGCTCGGCATCCTGTCCCGCTCCTACCGTGATCTGCTGATTGCCCGCTATAAGCTGACCGACGAGCTTCCCGACGATACGTGGGAGCTGTTACAGCTCGTTGCGCGTAAACGCGGGATGCTGGTTTCGGGCGGTGAGGTGGATACCGAGCGGGCGGCAATTATGTTGCTCGACGAATACCGCGGCGGTAAGCTCGGTCGTATTACTCTCGAGGAGCATCCTTAAGAGGAGTTAACTATGACAAATAACGAATTTGATATGAAACTGCACGCCGAGGGTGTTTCTTGCTTTTGCGGCGTGGACGAGGCGGGACGAGGGCCGCTTGCAGGTCCGGTTTACGCCGCGGCGGTGATTTTATCACCCGATAGGCCTATTGAGGGCATCAACGACAGCAAAAAGCTGTCCGAAAAGAAGAGGGAAGCGCTGTTTGATATCATCTGTGAGCAGGCGGTGGCGTATAGTATCGCCTCGGCGAGCGTGGAGGAGATCGAAGTGCATAACATATTGAATGCGACCTACCTCGCAATGACCCGCGCGGTGGAGGGCTTGTCTGTAAGACCCGAGCTCGCCGTCATCGACGGTAATCGTATTCCACCGATGCTGACCGTGCCCGCACGATTTGTTGTAAAGGGGGATGCCTTGTCAGCATCGATCGGTGCGGCATCCATCCTTGCGAAGGTTGCGCGTGACCGCGTTCTGCGCGAGGCGGATGCGCTGTATCCTGAATACGGCTTTGCCGTCCACAAGGGTTACGGCACCGCCGCTCACACGGCGGCTCTGCGCGAATACGGTCCTTGTCCGATCCACCGTCCGAGCTTTCTCAAGAAGATTTTGGGAGAAAAAGACTGATGGCGGGTATCTCCAAGGGCGCAATCGGAGAGACCGTTGCTGCTCGCTTCCTGCGGGATAAGAAATACACCATCCTCGCGGCGAATTACCGCTGCCGCTTTGGGGAGATCGACATAATTGCCGCTGACCGCTCGTATATTGCTTTTGTGGAAGTGAAGACCCGACGGACGGACGCGCTGTACACCCCGCGCGAGGCGGTTACCGTTGCCAAACAGCGGCGCATCCTGCAGACCGCGGCGATGTATTTGAGCCGTCATCCGATCGAGCGGCAGCCTCGCTTTGATGTCATCGAGGTCATCACCGCCATAGACGATCCTATGAATGTGGTGGAACTTAATCACATGATGGGTGCTTATGAAGCGGGTGATCTGCATACGGCTTTTTGATCTGCATTGTGATACCCTCGGACGCGGGGCAACCGACCTCTGTCCGATCGAGAAGAATGACGGCGCGATCGATCTGCGTCGCGGACGCGCCTATACCCCGTGGGTGCAGGCATTTGCGGCGTTTGTCCCCGACGGTCTGCGCGGCGACGATGCCGAAGAACGATGCTTCGCTTTGCTGAATGTCGCCGAGCGTTGGGAGAGGGAACAGCCCGATGATTTTCGCATTTTACGGTCGCTGAGCGATTTAACACAAGGCGACTACTCTTGCCGTGCTTTGCTCACGGGCGAGAATATCGGCAGCCTTGGCGATATTACCTGCCTCGACCGCCTGCGTGCGCGTCACATGTGTGCGGCGACGCTCACTTGGAACGGAGATAACCCGTGGGGGTGCGGTTGCTTCGGCAGCGGCGGGGGACTGACCGCGCTCGGTATCCGTGCGATTGAGCGGATGCAGGCGCTCGATATCACTGTCGATGTGTCGCATTTGGGTGAGTGTGGATTTTGGGATGTCGCACGGCGACTGAACCGCCCGTTTATCGCGACTCACTCCTGCTCTGCGGCGGTGACAGCGCACCCGCGCAATCTCACTGATGAGCAGTTTTGCGCTGTTCGTGACAGTGGCGGCGTGGTGGGAATCAATCTGTACCACGCACACCTCGGCATCCCGTTTGACGGGGACTATCTTACCGCGTTTGCCCGTCATTTGACGCACTTTCTGTCGCTTGACGGCGAGGATACAGTATGTATCGGCACGGATCTCGACGGGATGAAATTGCCGCCGTTGTTTGACGGAATGACCGTGCTCGGTCATCTGTATGATGAGTTGTTATCTCGCGGATTTGATGCCGCTTTGTTAGATAAAGTCTTTTATACCAACGCGTTTCGCTTCTTCTCCAAAGCGATCGTGTGAGGAATTTGATCCGAAAGGAAGAGTGTGATGCACTATACCAGTACGAGGAATAATGCGATCCGCGTGACAGCCGCCGAGGCGATCGCGCAGGGTATTTCAAAAGAGGGCGGCTTGTTCGTTCCGAGCGAGTTGCCGAAACTTGCCGAGGCAGATTTTGTCGCTCTGCAGGGGATGACCTATCCCGAACGAGCGACAGCTGTGCTGTCCCGTTTTCTCAATGATTTCACCCCGACCGAGGTTCAGGAGTGCACCGTCGCGGCTTACGGCGCGCAGTTTGATACTCCCGCCGTCGCACCGCTGAACGCGATCGACAGCGAGCATCATGTGCTTGAGCTGTGGCACGGACCGACCTGCGCGTTCAAGGATATGGCGTTGCAGATCCTGCCGCATCTGATGCGCGTGTCGACGCACAAGACAGCATCGGGCGAGGAGACGGTTATTCTCGTCGCAACCTCGGGCGACACGGGTAAGGCGGCGCTCGAAGGATTTAAGGATGCCGCAGGCACGCGTATACTTGTGTTCTATCCTGTTGACGGTGTCAGCGAGATGCAACGCCTACAGATGATCACGCAAGAGGGGAGTAATGTCGGCGTCTGCGCCATCCGCGGTAACTTTGACGATGCCCAGACGGGTGTTAAGACGCTGTTCACCGATCCTGCAATGCAGACGATGCTGGGAGAGGGCGGTATGCGTTTCTCCAGCGCCAACTCCATCAACTGGGGTCGTCTCGTGCCGCAGATCGTGTATTATATCTCCGCGTATTGCGATATGCTTGCGCAGGGCAAGGTGGCGATGGGGGAGCCGATCAATGTGGTCGTGCCGACCGGCAATTTCGGCAACATTCTTGCCGCTTATTATGCGCGTGAGATGGGTACGCCGATCGCGAAGCTCATCTGCGCATCCAACCGCAACCGCGTTCTGACCGATTTCTTCGAGAGTGGTACGTATAATACCGCTCGCCCGTTCTACACCACCACTTCGCCGTCGATGGATATTCTGGTTTCCTCGAACCTTGAGCGTCTGCTCTATCACCTCGCGGGCGAGGACAGCGCGCAGATCGCGGAACTGATGGCTAGCCTGCGCGAGAATAAGCAATACACCGTTCCTGCCGTCGTCAAGGCGCAGATGGACACGCTGTTTGCCGCAGGCTGTGCTTCTGACGATGAGGTCTCTGCGACGATCAAGGCGGTGTATGACAAGACCGGCTATCTGCTCGATACCCACACCGCAGTCGCGTTCCACGTGTATGATGCGTATCGTGCGACGAGCGGGGATGCCACCCCGACTGTGATCGCCTCCACGGCGAACCCCTATAAATTCACTCCCGCGATCCTCAATGCGCTCGGCAAAAACGCCGACGGCGATCCGTTCAGTCTGCAGGCGGCTTTGCACGAGGCAACGGGCGAGCCTGTCCCCGCGCCGCTGGCAGGTTTGGGTGACAAGGCTGTTCGCTTTACAGGTGTTTGTGACGGCGACACCGATAGTATGCGGCAGACGGTGTGCGGGATGCTAAATCTAAGATAAGGAGAATACGCTATGGCGTTATTTGCCATCGGTGACACTCATCTGTCACTGGGCACGGATAAGCCGATGACCGTCTTTGCGGGTTGGGATAACTATGTCGAGCGGTTAGAGGAGAACTGGCGGCGATTGGTGTCGGAGAAGGATACAGTCGTCATTGCAGGTGATATTTCCTGGGGAATGTCGCTCGAGCAGGCAAAGCCCGATTTTGTTTTCCTGCACAGTCTGCCCGGGCGAAAGCTGCTGTTCAAGGGAAACCATGACTATTGGTGGACGACCCGACGCAAAATGGACACATTTTTTGAAGAGAACGGCCTGACCTCTCTGCGCATCGTGCACAACGACGCGGTCGTTGTGGATGGCAATTTGGCTGTCTGTGGCAGCCGCGGTTGGTTTAACGAGGACGGGGAAGAGGCGGATCACACTGTTTTACTGCGCGAGGCGGGTCGCCTGCGCGCATCGATCACCGCCGCGAAGCAGACGGGTCTGGAGCCTGTCGTGTTTCTGCATTATCCGCCGATCTTCGGCGGTCAGCGGTGCGAGGAGATCCTGCAGGTGTTGGCAGAGGAGTCTATCACCCGTTGCTATTATGGACACGTGCACAGCGCGGGCATTCGTATGGCGTTTAACGGGACAGAAAATGCCACAGAATACCATCTGATTTCCGCAGATGCCTTGGGGTTTTGCCCAAACCTTATCCAACCGACAAACAAATAATCGGTAAAGTAGAAAAAATTTATAAAAACACTAGCCAAATGCAAATAGTTATGGTATAATAGAGCGCAATTGTGAAAATTTAAAAAGTTTTGGCAACAAAACAGGAGGAATTAAGTCATGAGTCTGAAAAACGCTACCAAACTGGAAAACAACCGTGTAGAGCTCGAGATCGAGGTCGACGCCGCCACCTTCGAGGCTGCTGTCAATGCCGCTTATAAGAAGGATGTCAAGAGAATGGCCGTCCCCGGCTTCCGTAAGGGCAAGGCTCCCCGCGCCCTCATCGAGAAGACTTACGGCACTGGCGTGTTCTACGAGACCGCGATGAACGACGTGTATCCTGCTGCTCTGGACGAGGCGATCAAGGCTTCCGACTACGAGTATGTCGAGGATAAGATCGATCTGGATGTTGTTTCTGTTGGCTCTGATGGTCTGGTGTTCAAGGCGACCATCACGGTGAAGCCTGAGGTCACCCTGCGCGGCTACAAGAGCCTCAAGGCGACCAAGAAGGTCGAGGCTGTCGCAGACGAGGATATCGAGAACGAGCTTAAAAAACTGCAGGAGCGCAACGCTCGTATGGTGTCCGTTGAGGATCGTGCTGCTGAGATGGGCGACACCGTCACCTTCGATTTCGAGGGCTTTCAGGACGGCGTGGCGTTTGAAGGCGGCAAGGGCGAGAACCACGCGCTGGTGCTCGGCTCCGGTCAATTCATTCCCGGATTCGAGGAGCAGCTTGTCGGCGCTGCGGTGGATGCCGATGTTGAGGTCAACGTGACCTTCCCCGAGGAGTATCACGCTCCCGAACTCGCGGGCAAGCCTGCGGTGTTCAAGTGCAAGGTGCACAAGATTGAGAAGAAGGAGCTGCCCGAGATCGACGACGATCTGATCAAGGATTGCACCGATTTTGAGACGGTTGATGAGTTCAAGGCGGATGCAAAGAAGCGTCTTGAGGAGCAGCGTGAGAAGGCGGCGCAGGATGCCGTCGACGAGAAACTGGTCGAAGGTCTGCTCAAGTGTATGAAGGCGGACATCCCCGAAGCGATGTATGAGCGTGCCATTGACGACCGCATTCAGGACTTCGCTTACCGTCTGCAGTCGCAAGGCTTGAGTCTGGAATTGTATCTGCAGTACACCGGTATGGACGAGAAGGCGTTCCGTGACAGCTTCCGTGAGCAGGCAGAGAAGCAGGTCAAGGTGCGTCTGACCCTTGAAGCCATCGCGAAGAAAGAGAAGATCAAACCCTCCGACGAGGAGCTCGAGGCGGAATATGCTAAGTTTGCCGAGCAGTACGGTATGGAGGTCGACAAGGTCAAGGCGGCGATCCCTGCGACTGCGCTTGTTGAGGATCTTTCCGTCAGTAAGGCGATGGATTTCGTCAAGGAGCACGCGACCATCACCGAGGAATAATGTTCGTTTCGGTTTAGAGCCGAATTTCCCTGCCCATACTATGTGGCAGGGAAATTTGCCTATTTACTACCAAATCACCAATATCCAAGGAGGGCGTTTGATATGAGTTTTATCCCGTATGTTGTTGAACAGACCAGCCGCGGTGAGCGCAGTTATGATATTTTCTCCCGCTTGCTTAACGACCGCATCATTATGCTGTCGGACGAGGTCAACGACACGACCGCGTCGTTGGTGACGGCTCAACTACTGTATCTTGAGGGACAAGATCCCGATAAGGATATCCATCTGTATATCAACAGCCCCGGCGGTTCCATCTCCGCGGGTATGATGATCTATGACACGATGCAGTATATCAAGTGCGACGTGTCTACCATCTGTGTCGGCCTCGCCGCGAGTATGGGCAGTTTTCTGCTTGCCGCGGGCACGAAGGGCAAGCGCTTTGCGCTCCCCAACAGTGAGATTATGATCCATCAACCGCTCGGCGGTGCGAAGGGTCAGGCGTCGGATATCAAGATTCAAGCGGATCATATTTTGTATATCCGCGGACGTATGAACCGTATGCTGTCTGAGATGACGGGTCAGCCGATTGAGGTCATCGAGCGGGATACCGACCGTGATAATTGGATGACCGCTGACGATGCCGTGCGCTACGGCATCGTGGACAAAGTGGTGGAGAAGCGCGGTTAACGTGCTCCACTTAGGAAAGTGAGGAGATCTGCCGATGAGTGACGATCATCAGCTTTCGATCACCTGCTCGTTCTGCGGTAAGCCGCAGGAAGAGGTAGAACGGCTGATCGCCGGTCCGGGTGTGTTTATTTGTAACGAGTGTATCGAGTTGTGCCAGAGCCTGCTTGAGCCGGATGCTGCACCGGCTAAGCGGCCGTCCGCGCCGGCTAAGAATGAGCCGCCGGTGCTACCGACGCCCCGCGAGATCAAGGCGCATCTCGACGAGTACGTCATCGGGCAGGATGAGGCAAAGATCACGCTGTCTGTCGCAGTGTATAACCACTATAAGCGCATCTATTTCGGTGCGGATATGGATGCGGAGCTCGGTAAGAGCAACGTTTTGTTACTCGGTCCGACGGGCGTTGGCAAGACAGCGCTTGCACAGGCGCTCGCCAAGGCGCTGGATGTGCCGTTCGCGATCGCGGATGCGACGACGCTGACCGAGGCGGGCTATGTCGGCGAGGACGTCGAAAACATCCTGCTTCGCCTTATACAAGCGGCGGACTTTGATGTCGAACGCGCTCAGCTCGGCATCATCTATGTTGACGAGATTGACAAGATCTCCCGCCGCAGTGAGAATCCGTCCATCACCCGCGATGTCAGCGGCGAGGGCGTTCAGCAAGCATTGCTGAAGATCCTCGAGGGTACGGTAGCGAACGTTCCGCCCGGAGGTGGACGTAAGCATCCGCAGCAGGAATTTATTCAGGTCGACACCTCCAATATTCTGTTTATTCTCGGTGGTGCCTTCGACGGCATCACCAAGACCATCGAAAAGCGCGTCGGAACGGGTTCGCTCGGCTTCGGCAACGATGTGAAATCTAAAAATGACGTTAACAACATTGCTCTGCTTCGGCAGGTCGTGCCGCAGGATCTGGTCAAATACGGTCTGATCCCCGAGCTGGTTGGTCGTATGCCGGTCATCACGACGCTTGAGAGCCTCGATGCTGAGGCGCTTGTGCGGATTTTGACCGAGCCGAAGAACGCGATCCTCACGCAGTATGTCCGGCTCTTCGAACTCGATGGCGTACAACTCACTTTCACGGATGATGCTCTGCGTGCCGTCGCGGAGCTGACGCTTAAGCGCGAGACGGGTGCGCGCGGTCTGCGCTCGGTGATGGAGGGATTGCTGACCAAGCTGATGTTCGACATCCCGTCGGACACCACAGTGGAGAAGGTCGTCATCACGGCCGCCTGCGTCAACAATGGCGCTCAACCCGAAATCATCTATAATCCCGATAAGAAATCTGCGCGTGGAAAAATGTCGGTCAAATCCAAGACGACGACCCGTCGCAAGACGGCGAGCAGATAGCCAATACAATCTTTCATCGGTCGGTGCCGCGTGCGGACCGACCGATTTCCCTTTGATAAGAGGTGAACCAAATTGATAGAAGAAAAACAGTTTGTGACCCTGCCGATGTTGGTACTGCGCGGGCTCGTGTGTTTTCCTGAGACCGTCATGCATTTTGATGTCGGTCGGCTCAAATCCGTCGCCGCGCTCAATGCCGCGATGAAGAAGGATCAGACCGTCTTTCTGGTCACGCAGAAGGATGTCGCCGAGGAAGATCCGTCCCCGAACGGTTTATATCGTATGGGTGTGGTCGCGAAGGTCAAGCAGATCTTAAAGTTGCCGCACGATAACTTCCGTATCGTCGTCGAAGGCGAGTACCGCGCGAGCATCGCGGAAATTGTGCAGCAGGAGCCGCATTATATTGCCGTGGTCGAGGAGCGATTTGACCGTCCTGTTACCAATTTTCTAATGGCGGAGGCGCTCGTTCGCCAGTGCCGTGACGTGTTTGAGGAATATGTCGAACTGGTGCCGAAGATTGCACCTGATGTGCTGATGACCGTAGCGACGGACGATCGTCCGGGGCATCTCGCAGACTATATCGCGAGCAATCTCGGTATGCCGTATGAAGAAAAGCAGCGCATTCTTAACCTGCTGTCGGTGGTTAACCGTGTTGAAACACTGCTTCGCATCTTAAACAAGGAGTGTCAGGTGCTGCAGCTTGAGAAGAAGATCGAGGACAAGGTGCAGCAGCAGATGGACGACAATCAGCGCGATTATTATCTGCGTGAGCAGATCCGCGCGATCTCCGAGGAACTCGGCGAAGAGGATAACCCTGTCGAGGAATCTGCAGACTATATTGCCCGCGTGGAAAAGCTCGGTCTATCCGAGAAGATCAGCGAGCCGCTCATCAAGGAATGTCGCAAGCTCGGTAAGATGCCGCCCGGCTCGCACGAGGCGACGGTAGTGCGCGGGTATCTCGACACCTGCCTATCCTTACCTTGGAACGACACGACCGTGGATAACCTCGATCTGAAGCACGCGCGCCGTATCCTTGACCGTGACCATACGGGTCTTGATAAGGTGAAGGATCGCATTATTGAGGCGTTGGCGGTGCGACAGCTGTCGGACGAGATGAAGGGACAGGTGCTCTGCCTCGTCGGTCCGCCCGGTGTCGGTAAGACATCGATCGCGCGCTCGATCGCCGAAGCGATGGGACGCCGCTATGTGCGGGTGTCGCTCGGCGGTGTGCGGGATGAGTCCGAAATTCGCGGTCATCGTCGTACTTACATCGGCGCGATGCCCGGTCGCATTATTTCGGCGATCAAGCAGGCGGAGAGCAAAAATCCGCTCATCCTGCTCGATGAGATCGACAAGATGGGCAACGACTTCCGCGGCGATCCCGCCTCGGCGATGCTCGAGGTGTTGGACACCGAACAGAACAACGGCTTCCGCGATCATTACCTTGACCTGCCGTTCGATCTGTCGGAGGTGTTGTTTGTGATGACCGCCAACGACGCGTCGGCGATCCCGTCGCCGCTGTATGACCGTATGGAGATCATCAATCTCCCGAGCTACACCACACAAGAGAAGAAACGCATCGCCAAACGTCACCTGCTTAAAAAGCAGATGAAAAAGCACGGTTTAGATGCAAAGCAGATGCGTGTATCGGATGCGGCGATCGACCGCATCATCGAGGGCTATACCGCCGAAGCAGGCGTGCGTAACCTCGAGCGCGTACTGGCAACGCTGTGCCGCAAGACCGCGACCAAGGTGGTTGAGGGCAGTGGCGAGAGTGTATCGGTCACGCCTGCCAATCTCGAGGAATATCTCGGTCCTGCAAAATACAGGGAAGACACCAAGGCTCGTCGCGATGAGATCGGCGTTGTCAACGGTCTGGCGTGGACGGCGGTCGGTGGTGCGACGATGCCGGTCGAGGTTGCGATCCTTGACGGCAACGGTAAGGTGGAGATCACCGGTAACCTTGGTGACGTAATGAAGGAATCCGCCAAGATCGCGGTCAGTTATGTGCGTACCCGCGCACGTGACTGGCACATCCCCGAGGATTTCTATAAGACGAAGGATATCCACATCCACGTGCCGGAGGGCGCGGTGCCGAAGGATGGTCCCTCAGCGGGTGTGACGATGGCAACGGCGATCGTGTCGGCGCTGACGGGCATCCCTGTAAAGAAGAATGTCGCAATGACGGGTGAGATCTCGCTACGTGGGCGCGTGATGCCGATCGGCGGCTTGCGCGAGAAGACAATGGCAGCGTTTACACACCATATGGACACCGTCATCATCCCCGAGGATAACGCCTCAGATCTCAACGAGATTGACCCAACCGTGCGGGAGAAGACACACTTTATTACCGCGCGCAGTCTGGATACGGTCATCGGTAACGCACTGGTGTCTGATCCGTCTGTGGTGAACTGAAAGGGGAGAGAGCACGATGCGTTGGGAAAATGCGGCTTTTGAGTCGGCGGCGGGTCTGTCGTCGCAGTTGCCGAGCAGTACGGTGCCTGAAATTGTGTTTTCGGGGCGTTCAAACGTTGGCAAATCCTCGCTTATCAACCGTTTGACGGGGCGGAAATCCCTTGCGCGCACCAGTGCGACCCCCGGCAAGACGGCGACTATCAACTTCTACCGTTTGGACGGCGCTCGACTGGTTGACCTGCCCGGTTACGGCTATGCGCGGGTGTCCGACAGCGAGCGGCGGCGTTGGTCGGAGCTGATCGAAGGGTATTTTAATGACGAGCGGGATGTGCGGCTGGTCGTGCAGCTGCTCGATATCCGCCACACACCGAGCAAGGACGATTTCCATATGCTCGAATATATGGTTGAGCGGGAGATCCCGTTCATCGCGGTGCTGACTAAGGCAGACAAGCTCAATAAGACTGAGCGTGCACAGCGCCTTGCGGCATTTGAGCAGGAGTTAGCAGACTATGACGGCATCTTCACGCTACCGTTCTCGTCCTCAAATGGCGAGGGCGCGGACGCGTTGCGCGAGATCCTACTGGAAGCGATCGAAGAGTAAAAAGAGAGCCTACCGACCACTTGTCGGTAGGCTCTCTAGTTGTTAAGTTATTTCCCTTTACATAACCTCAGGAGCGTCGATCTTCATCATCGAGAGAACATTGCGCAGGACGATGCGCACCGCGTCGCACAAGGCGAGACGCGCCATCATCAGATCCGTTTCCACACCTGAAACGTGGCAGGCATTGTAGAATTTGTGGAAGAGGGTGGCGAGTTCGAGTGCATAGCGGGTGATGCCGGAGGGATCATACGCTTTGGCACAATCGACTACCGTCTTTTCCAACGCGGAGAGGTGGCGGATAAGTTCGTGTTCCTCGGGAGCGGTGAGCAGGGCAAGCTGTGCGGGTGTCGCCACGGTGATCGTCACGCCGTTCTCCTGCATCTTGCGGAAAATGGAGTGGATACGTGCATGGGCGTATTGCACATAATAGACAGGGTTGGACGAGCTTTGCTCAATTGCAAGACCTAGGTCAAACTCGATCTGCGTGTTTGCCTCGCGCTGGTTGAAGAAGAAACGGGCGGCGTCGACGGGTACCTCGTCGAGCAGGTCGCTGAGCTGGATTGCTTTACCTGAACGCTTGGACATTCGCACGATCTCGCCGTTGCGTACCAACCGCACGAGCTGCATCAGTACGACGTTCAGCTTGTTGCCGTCCATCCCGACTGCATCCATCGCTCCCTTCATACGGGCGACGTGACCGTGATGGTCAGCGCCCCACACGTCGATGAGGGTATCGTAGCCGCGTAGGAACTTGTTGCGGTGATAGGCGATGTCGGCGGCAAAATAGGTAGGATTGCCGTTGGCACGCACCAGCACTTCGTCCTTGATGCCTTCCTCTTCGCCGTCGCGGTTGAGGTGCTTTTTCGGCTGATATTTCTCGCCGTATTCGCCTGCTTTGTACCACAAGGCGCCGTCCTTCTCGTAGGTCAGCCCCTTGTCGGTGAGGATGTCGATGATCTCTTTGAGTTCGCCGTTGTTGTGCAGGGTGGACTCGGTGAACCAACGGTCGTACACGATGCGGTATTTTGCCATATCCGCCTTCATTTTCTCGATGTTCAGCGGCAGGGCGTACTCGGTGAGCACACAACGGCGTTCTTCCTCGCTTACACCAACGAATTTATCGCCGTGGATCGCAGAGAACGCTTCGGCGTGCGCCTTGATGTCGTCACCGTGATAGGCATCCTCGGGCAGTTCGACTTGATCTTCGCCGAGGTGCAGCTGTCTATAGCGCACGTCCAGCGACAGAGCGAATTTCTCGATCTGGTTACCTGCGTCATTAATATAGAACTCGCGCCACACTTCGTATCCGGCAGCATCCAGCACGCTTGCCAGACAGTCACCGAGTGCGCCGCCGCGGGCGTTACCCATGTGCATCGGGCCCGTGGGGTTGGCGGAGACGTATTCGACCATTACTTTCTGACCCTTGCCGTAGTCAGCGCGACCAAAATCATCGCCCTTGGTGATGACCTCCGATACCACGTCGCCGTAGTAGGCAGGGGACAGGAAGAAATTCATAAAGCCGGGACCCGCGACCTCAAAGGATGCGAAATAGGTTCCCTCGGTGTTGAGGTGCGCGGCGATGGTGTCCGCGATCTTGCGCGGCGCGGCGCGGAATGTACGGGCAGAGACCATCGCGATGTTGGCGGCAAGGTCACCGTTCTTGCGGTCACCGGGCACTTCGATAATATAATCCGGTATCGGCTCGTCCGGTAATTCGCCCGCCTCAATCGCTGCTTTGACAGCGTCGACGAGTATCTGCCGCAGTTGTTCTTCTGTGGTTTTTACGACATTAGACATTGTTATAATCCTCCCGAATGGTGATGTGAACGGTGTGCTCGGAGTTGATGCTTCCGTTAAACCCGAGCGTATAAGCAAAATAGAGTTGTCCGCCGACGGGCGATAGATCGTGATCCAAAGCTGTGGCATAGGTGCCTAGGTCTATCGTGCCATAGGGTGTGTTGTAGTTGCTGTGATGCCGTCGGCGTTTTTCCAGAACAAGAAAGCTGGCGTTTGTGCCGGTACGCTCGAGGATCACCTTGTCCTCGGTGACATGCACCGTGGTTGCGGTGCCCTCCATACCGGTGGCTTCACTCTCTTCGTAGTGAATGTCCCAGCCGTCGACGGTCTTTGTAAGTGTGCCTGCGGTAGTTAACTCGACGGTATCGGTCTGATCGTCGACTTTTTGCGTGCCAACGATCTTGATGATTGCGTGCATAGGGGTCAGCCTTTCTGTTATTATACTTCCGGAGTGATGCTTTCAACCTCTTCGCGTACCGAGCGACCGAGGAAGATTTCTGCTGTGCGGGTGAAGCCCTCGGGGCGATCAGAAACAAAGAAGCGGCACCGGCTGTCCTTCTTATCCGCGAGCGCATTCTGTTCAGTGAGAACGGCGGCGCAATGGATGGCGGTCTCGCGTCCGGAGTCAATGAGTGTGACATCGTTGCCGAGCTCTGCCTGAATGATCGGCGCGAGTAGCGGGAAATGGGTACAGCCGAGGATCAGCGTATCCACACCTACAGCTTTTATGGGCGCCATATAACGGCGCACCATCGCGATCGCGACCTCGTCTGTGGGGTTGATCCAGCCCGCCTCGACCAGTGATACGAACATCGGACACGCCTCGGCGGTGACGGTGAGCGACTCATCCAGTGTGAGCATTGCGCTCTCGAAGGAGCGGCTGCGCACGGTTGCCGCTGTACCGATGATGCCGACGCGCTTGTTGCGGGAGGCGTTGACGGCGGCTCGGGCGGTCGCCTCGACCACGCCGATCGCGGGGACGGGGAGAGAGCGCAGGATGTCGGAAGCGACCGAACTGACCGTGCCGCAGGCGGCAATGATGTATTTGACATTGCGGTCGAGCAACAGCTGACAGTCCTCGCGCGCGTAGCGACGGATGGTCTCTTCGCTTCGCGTGCCATAGGGGACACGACCTGTGTCGCCGAAATAGACGATGTCCTCGTGCGGCAACAACTCCTGCAAACGGCGCACGGCGGTTAAGCCACCGAGGCCTGAGTCAAACACGCCGATGGGTCGGTTATCCATACGATCACTCCTTTCAGCAGTACATACTATATTATCATATCACATTCTATTAAATAGTGCAATCAAAAAATTCACAATTTCAACACTGTACATATCCAAAATTATGTGCTATACTAAGTGTGTGAATTTTCGAGAGGAGTGACGCTCTGTGCCGCAGTATCATGAGCCGGAATTGCCGGTGCAACAAGAGAAACGCTGCTTGCGTGACACCGCCGGATATATCGGTGCGATCATGCTCACGCTCGAAGGGGCGATGTTCCTGCTCGGTGTTCTGTTGCAGTTTATCAGTAGGTTCTTCTCTCTGGACCTGCAGGGTTTTTTGTTGGTCTATGCAGTAATTTATGCTTGCGGTATGGCTCTTCCGGCGATCGTCGTGTCGCGTGTGACGGGTCGACGGTATTCTCCGCTCTCTCCGGCGAAATCGATGGATCCTACGGATGCCTTTTTCGGTATACTTGCCGCTGTGGGTATCTGTATGGCCGCCAACATCGCCGTGAACATCTTGATGGCGTTTTTTGAATCGGTGGGTGTTCCCGAGCCGCAAATGCCGGATTATCTCCAACCGACCGTGCCGAGCCTACTGCTCAATCTGTTCGTGTTTGCGGTTCTTCCTGCTCTGCTTGAAGAACTGGTCTTTCGCGGATATGTGCTGCGGGCGTTGCGCCCGCATGGCGATTGGTTCGCTGTCTTTGTGTCGGCGGTGCTGTTTGGATTGATGCACGGCAATGTTGTACAGATCCCGTTTGCATTGATCGTGGGTGTCGCCCTCGGTTGGTTGTATATTATGACCGATAACATCTGGATTCCCATCGCGGTACATTTTATTAATAACGGTTTTTCGTTCCTGCTTCAATATTATGCACTTAGCTTGGATGATGTTGCACAAAGTGAGCTGAATGCGTTTGCGATATTCGCGCTGATCGTGATCGGTGCGCTCAGTTTAGTTGTGCTTATTGCCCGTCAGAGTGCTTTGCTTCGCCGCCTGCCGCGCATATCGCATTTGACCGCGGCGCGCAGAGTCGGCACACTATTGTCCGCACCAATGTTTACGCTGTGTATTGCTGTTTTCGTACTGCTGACGGTGATGGACGTACTGGGGAGTATAGGTTAATATGGATGAGCAATTTATGCGATCAGCCCTTGCGTTGGCGCAAGAAGCCGCCGATGAGGGTGAGGTGCCTGTCGGTGCCGTCATTATTAAGGACGGTCAGATCATCGGCAGAGGGCGAAATCGCCGCGAAATCGGCAAAAACGCACTCGCGCATGCGGAGATCGAGGCGATCGACGAGGCGTGCCGCACGCTTGGCGGTTGGCGGCTATCCGGCTGTCGGTTGTATGTGACACTTGAACCCTGTCCAATGTGTGCGGGTGCGATCATCAATGCGCGTATTGACGAAGTGATCTATGGCACAGCCGACCCTAAGGCAGGCTCCTGCCATTCACTCGTTGAATTGTTTGCGTTGCCTTATAATCATCAACCGCTTGTACGTGCGGGCATACTGGAAGAGGAATGTCGCTCGGTGCTTAAGAGCTTCTTTCGTGCCTTGCGTACGCAAAAAGGCTGAAAATGCTATAGGAGGAAGTGTATGCGCTTTCTGATCTTGTCGGCGAATACCGGTGGCGGGCACAACGCCGCGGCATATGCCATTCAGGAAGAATTGAATCGACACGGGATCGAATCGGACGTGCAAGATTGTCTGAGCTTTATTTCGGAAAAAACATCGGATTTCATCAGCTGGGGACATTCGTATCTTTACAAACATCTGCCACGTGTGTTCGGTCGCGCATATCGTCTGGAGGAACAACGTTCATCGCCGTTCATTTATGACAGCATTGCGCTAGGTGCGACGAAATATCACGCGTTTATCGCCAAGCATGACTATCAGGCTGTGATTTGTGTACATGTGTTTTCCGGTGCGCTTGTAACCGAGGAACAGCGCCGATTCGGCAAGAGCCTGCCGCATTTCTTTGTCGCCACAGACTACACCTGCAGTCCGGGCGCGGCGGAGATCGAGGCGGATGCTTGGTTGATCCCCGATGAAGGATTGATCGGGGAATTTGTGTTGTGCGGTGTGCCGCGTGATCGCATTGTTGCCACCGGTATCCCGATTCGGCGTGAATTTTCTGACAGGCTTGATAAGAGCGAGGCGCGTCGTCATCTCGGTCTGCCGATCGATGGAAGGATCGTGCTGATGTGCTGCGGCAGCATCGGCTGCGGCAAAATGGATCGCATCGTGCCACAGTTTGCGGCTGCATTACCGTCCGACACTACGTTGGTCGTCATTTGCGGCAATAATGATAAATTGTACGAACAGTTGATAGAGGAGTCAATGCCGCGCGTAGCCGTTGTCGGCTTTACGGACAAGATCGCTCACTATATGGCGGCGGCGGATGTGTGCCTGAGTAAACCGGGTGGGCTGTCCACAACGGAACTGTTGGCGTCGTGTGCTCCGTCGGTGCTTGTGTTGGTCGTTCCCGGCTGTGAAAGTCACAATTTGGCGTTTGTCGCAGATAAAGGTCTTGCTCTCGGTGCAGAGGGGTGGGAGAGTGCGATCGTGCAGGCACTGCTGTTACTGGATGAAGAGGAGAAGATGGATGCGATCCGTCGGAAACTGGACGCGTACGGTGGCGGCCGCGGCGCTGAAAATATTGTCGATTTTGTGCTAAAAGCCTTAAACGAGAATGAACAAAAATAATCACAGCCCTCCGGCATACAGTGCCGGAGGGCTGTTGCTGTATTGGGGCGTTGATGAAATCGTCCCCCCAGATATTGTGTCGATGGGAAATGTGTTCAGCGTTGATATTCGGGTGGCAACTGTCCATTTGTGATTATTTTATGCACAGACTCGAGAGGACCGACCTTGCAGAAACACCGCTTGCCCAGTTTGCTGCTGTCGCACATTAGAATGACGTGTTTCGCGTTGCGTATATAAATACGCTTTAGACTTGCCTCACTTTCGTCGGAATCGGTGATCCCGATCTCAGGGTCGATGCCGCGGCACGAGATGAATGCGAAGTCAGCATTGAAATTTCGGACGAAATCCATTGCTTGGTTTCCTGTGAATGACATCGCATTCTCGCGCAGGCGACCGCCGGTTGAATAGACCTCAATACCGCCAAACTCGGCTAATATGCTGGCAGTTTTCAGCCCATTTGTGATCACGCGGAGCCCTTGAAATCCGCTCAGTCGCCGTGCAAGATGACACACGGTGCTGCTGGAGTCCATAAACAGGGTTTGTCCGTCTTTTATTAAGGTGAGCGCTTTTTGCGCCAGCTGTTCCTTGGCACCGGCGTTTTCATTCTCGCGCAGCGTGAGCGGGAAATCGCGCGTGTTATTATCGATGTGGACGGCGCCGCCGTGGGTGCGTCGAATAAGACCATTGTTTTCTAATATCTGCAGGTCGCGGCGGATCGTCGCGCCGCTGGAATATAGGGCGGCGCACAGCTCGTCGACAGTCACCGCTTGTTTTGCAATCAGAATCTCTAAAATTTGGTTGCGCCTCTCAAGTGGTAGCATTAAATCCCTCCTCTTCGCTTGTTCATTTTTGATTATATATGATCATATTAAAAAAATCAAGTGCTAATTTATCGTTTTTACCGCCAATTATAGACGAATGCTGAAATTTGTTATATAATTAGGTCGATTAAAAAGGTGTAATAGGCGAAGTTTGCCTGTAGGCCGAAAAAGCAAAGGGGAGTTCCGGATTTGAGCAAGCGTATTTTGGCATTTGACTTCGGTGCGTCGAGCGGTCGAGCGATCCTCGGTACATATGACGGCGAACGCATCCAAATGGAAGAGATCCATCGCTTTTCCAACGATCCCGTGAGCATCGCGGGCGTATTCCATTGGGATGTGTTGCGTCTGTTCCACGAGATCAAGCAGGGCATCACGAAAGCGGTACACGCGGGCGGATTTGATGCGATCGGCATCGACACCTGGGGTGTGGATTTCGGTCTGATCGATCATAAAGGACGTCTGATTAACAATCCTGTTCACTACCGTGACGCGCGTACGGTTGGGATGATGGACAAGGTCTTCGAGACGATCCCGAAGGATGAGCTGTACGGACGCACGGGCATTCAGTTTGCGGCGTTCAACACCATCTTCCAGCTCGCCTACCTGCAACAGAACGAGCCTGAGGTGCTCGCACAAGCGGATAAGTTGTTGCTGATGCCTGATCTGTTTGCTTACTTGCTCACGGGCGAGATGCGTGCGGAGTACACGAATGTTTCCACTACGCAGTGCCTTGATCCCATCACGGGAGACTGGGCGTACGACCTGCTGGGTCGTCTGCAGATCCCGTGCCGTCTGTTCCCGCCGATCATTGACGCGGGCGAGACCTACGGTCTTCTCTCTGACGCTATCTGCGAGGAGCTCGGTGCCCCGAAGGTCCCGGTCATCGCGGTGGCGACTCATGACACCGGATCAGCGGTCGTGTCCGTTCCGTCATCTGAGAAGAATTTTATCTTTATCAGTTGCGGCACGTGGTCGCTGTTCGGCACGGAGCTTCAAAAACCGGTCATCAACGAAACCTCCTTCAAATTCAATGTCACCAATGAGGGCGGTTACGGTCGTACCACCCGCTTCCTTAAGAACATTATGGGTCTGTGGCTCATTCAAGAGTCACGCCGCCAGTGGATCCGCGAGGGCTTTGATGTGTCCTACGGCGATCTCGAGAAAGAGGCGCTCGCCTGCGAGCCCTTCCGTTGTTTCATTAATCCTGATGCCGACGATTTCGTTGCTCCCGGCAATCTGCCGAAGCGTGTGCAGGAGTTCTGCCGCCGCACCGGTCAGTATGTGCCGCAGAGTCGAGGTGAGATCATGCGCTGCATCTATGAGAGTCTGGCGATGAAATACCGTTATACTTTCCACGCGATCCGCGAGGTCACGGGTCTGGAGTACAAGACTATTCATATGATCGGTGGCGGCACAAAGGATCGTCTGTTGTGCCAGATGGCGGCGGATGCCTGCAACACCCACGTGATCGCAGGTCCCATCGAGGCGACCGCTACCGGCAACATTGCCGTTCAGTTGCTTGCTCTTGGGGAACTGAAGGATCTCGCCGAGGCGCGCAAAGTCATCGCTGTATCGGAGGATCCCAAGTTTTATGAGCCGCAGGATACCGCCGCATATGACGAGGCGTATAGCCGTTTTGAGGCATTGTTATAAAGCAAGGGTGTAAGTTCCGAAAGGAGGATGTCAATGAAAGTACTAGTCATCAACGCCGGCAGCTCGTCGCTGAAATATCAGCTCTTTGAGATGCCGGAGGGTAAGGTGCTCGCCAAGGGCTTGTGTGAGTGCATCGCTATTGACGGCGGTTGCATCACCCACAAACGTCCCGGCAAGGATAACTATAAAGTCGAGGTTCAGTTCGACAACCATGAGACAGCATTGTCCTGGGTGCTCAAGCTACTCGCTGATCCCGAATACGGCGTCATCGCCGATATCGGCGAGATCGAGGCTGTCGGACACCGCATTGCGCACGGTGGCGAGAAGCTTAAGCAGTCCTGTCTCATCGATGATGAGGTCATCAAGTACTTATATTCCATTGTTAAGATCAATCCCCTGCACGGTCCTCCCGCTATCGCGGGTATGGAGGGCTGCCGCAAGCTGATGAAGGATGTCCCGATGGTGGGCGTGTTTGATACCTCGTTCCACTCGACGATGCCGGATCACGCGTATGTTTATCCCATCCCGTACGAGCTGTATGAACAGAAGAGCATCCGGCGTTACGGTTTCCACGGAACCTCTCACCGCTATGTCGCTAACCGCGTGGCTGAGTTGATGGGGAAGAACATTGAGGATCTCAAGATCATCACATGCCATCTCGGCAACGGTTCCTCCATCACCGCCATCGACGGCGGTAAGGTCGTGGACACCTCGATGGGCTTCACCCCGCAAGAGGGGATCCTGATGGGCACCCGCTCCGGCACGGTCGACCCCACCATTATCCCGTATTTGGTAGGCGAGGGGATGACTATCGAAGAGGTTGAAAAGATGCTCAACAAGCAGTCTGGTCTGCTCGGCGTATCGGGTGTGTCCAGCGACTCTCGCGCGGTGTGCGATGCAGCAGCGGAGGGTAATTCCCGCGCTCAACTTGCTTTGCGCATCCAATATTACGGCATTAAGAAATACATCGGTGCGTACGCCGCTGCGATGAACGGACTTGATGCACTGGTGTTCACCGCCGGCATCGGCGAGAACGACGCGCTTCTGCGTCAGGAGGTATGTCGTGATATGGATTATCTCGGCATCGTCCTCGACGAGGAGCTCAACCGCACCCTGCCGCGCGGCACGGAGGCGGAGTTGTCCGCAAAGGACGCTAAGGTCCGCACCTGGCTCGTTCCTACGGACGAGGAGTTTATGATTGCAAAGGATACCGCGAAGTTGGCGTCCTTGTAATATAATGAAAGTCTATAATATAGAAAAGGAGATAAATACTATGCAACTGTCCGCTTATGAAATCAAAAAGCAGATCTGCGAAGCAGGTCACAAACTGTACTCCAGAGGCTTTGTTGCCGCGAACGACGGTAACATCTCCGTTAAGGTGAACGACAACGAATATTATTGTACCCCCACGGGCGTGTCCAAGGGTGATCTGACCCCCGATATGATTATCCGCATCGATGGCAAGGGCAACAAGCTTGAGGGTAAGCTCAACCCGTCCTCTGAGATCAAGATGCACCTGCGTGTGTATCAGGAGCGCCCCGACGTGACGGCTGTTGTTCACGCGCATCCGCCTGTGGCGACCGCGTTCACTGTTGCCGGTATTGAGTTGGATCAGTACATTCTGCCCGAGGCGATCCTGACCATTGGTAACGTGCCCACCTGTGAGTACGGCACCCCCTCCACAATGGAGATTCCGGATTCTCTGAACCCCTACATCCAGAAGCACGATGCGTTCCTGCTTAAGAACCACGGTGCGCTGACCGTTGGCTGCAACCTGCAGAAGGCGCTGTTCACGATGGAAGAGGTCGAGTTCAACGCCGTCATCTGCAAGCACGCCCGCGAGCTCGGCAACGTCGAGGAGATCCCCTGCGAGCAGCTCGAAAAGCTGATGGAGCTGCGCAAGAAGATGCAGATCCCCGGTCGTCATCCCGGCTGCAAGAAGTGTAAGAACCTCGGCACCGATAACTGCCGCTGCAAGCACAACGGTGATGATCACAAGTGCACCTGCGGTAGCCATTCCGCTCCCGCGGCGAACGCCGATGTGGTCGCGGAGATCACCAAGCGCGTGCTTGCTGAACTGAACAAATAAGAAATTATTTTACGATAAAGGAGGAGGCTGTCAATGAGTTATACGATCTATAACGCTGAAAAGACAGCACGTATCGGTCAACTGATCGACCACTTGTTTGCCAATCCTCCCGAGATCGAGGCTGACCGAGGGGTTCTGATTACGGAATCCTATCGGGCGACCGAGGGCGAGCCGATTGTGACTCGCCGATCCAAAGCGTTCTATCATATACTGGAGAATATCCCGATCACCATCCGCCCCGAAGAGCTGATTGTCGGCAGTGCCAGCATCGCACCTCGCGGCTGTCAGGTGTTTCCGGAATATTCCTTCGAGTGGATGGAGTCCGAGTTGGACACTGTCTCCGCCCGTAAAGCGGATCCCTTTTACATAGCTGACAGCACTAAAGCGCGTCTGCGCGAGGCGTACCGCTATTGGAAAGGGAAGACCACCAGCGAGTTGGCGACCAGCTATATGGCTCCCGAGGCCATACGTGCCATCCGTCACAACATCTTTACCACCGGTAACTACTACTACAACGGCGTGGGTCACGTCTGCGTACAGTACGACAAGGTGCTGAAGATCGGCTATCGCGGCATCCGTCGAGAGGCAGAAGAGGCACTGGCGAGATTGCGCGTCAGCGACGGCGATTACGCGAAGCGTCACCACTTCCTCGAGGCGGTTATCCGCTCGTGCGATGCGGTGATCCTGTATGCTCGCCGTTATGCACAGCTCGCAACCGAGCAGGCGAACGCCTGCGGCGACGATAAGCGTCGGCAAGAACTGCTGCGCATTGCCGAGAACTGTCGCCGCGTGCCGGAGAACGGTGCTCAGAGCTTCTGGGAGGCATGTCAGTCCTTCTGGTTCGTCCAGATGCTGTTGCAGGTGGAGTCCAGCGGACATTCTATCTCGCCGGGTCGCTTTGATCAGTATATGTATCCTTATTATGATAAGGACATCAAGTCAGGTCGTCTCACTCCCGAGTTCGCTCAGGAGCTGATCGACTGTATTTGGATCAAACTCAATGACCTCAACAAGGTGCGTGACGCGGCATCGGCAGAGGGTTTTGCCGGTTACAGCCTGTTCCAGAACTTGATCGTCGGCGGTCAGGACAAGGATGGCAGAGATGCCACTAATGACTTGTCCTTTATGTGTCTGCAGGCATCGATACACGTGCAGTTGCCTGCACCGTCGCTGTCAGTTCGTTTGTGGAACGGCACCCCCCACGATCTGCGTATCAAGGCGGCGGAGCTTACCCGCACGGGTATCGGTCTGCCCGCCTACTATAACGATGAGGTCATTATCCCGTCGCTTCTCAGTCGCGGACTCACCACAGAGGATGCCCGAAACTACTGCATCATCGGCTGTGTGGAGCCTCAGTGCCCCGGCAAGACGGAGGGCTGGCACGATGCCGCGTTCTTTAATATGTGCCGCGTGGTCGAGTTAGTGTTCCACAACGGTATGGACGACGGCGAGATGGTCGGTATCCCAACCGGCGATGTCACCCAGATGACCACTTTTGAGGAGTTCTTTGAGGCGTATCAGAAGCAGATGGAATATCTCGTTGGTCTGATGGTCAATTCGGACAATGCCATTGATGTTGCTCACGCGGAGTTGTGTCCCTTACCGTTTGAGTCCTCGATGGTGGAGGATTGTATCGGCCGCGGACTGCCTGTGCAGTGCGGCGGTGCGCTCTACAACTTCACCGGTCCGCAGGGCTTCGGTGTGGCAAATATGGCGGATGCCTTCTATGCGATTAAGGAACTGGTGTTCGAACAGCACAAGTTCACGATGGCGGAGCTCAAGGCGGCGTTGGATCACAACTTCGGTTACGGAACGGTTGATCCCGCGGATGTCGAAAAAGTAACCTCCGAGATCGTCAAGGGCTTGGTCGATGGCGGTCAGCAGGTCGGAGAAACGACTGTTGCGCAGATCGCCAAGCTGGTTAGCGAAAACACGCTGAACGCGGCTGAACGCGAGCGTTATCGCAACATTAAGCAGATGATCGATGCACTGCCGAAGTTTGGCAATGATATTCCCGAGGTGGATATTTACGCTCGCCGCGCCGCGGGCTGCTACAGTTACGCGGTCGAAAAATTCGAGAACCCTCGCGGCGGTATGTATCAGGCAGGTCTGTATCCCGTGTCGGCGAATGTGCCGCTCGGCGCACAGACCGGTGCTACACCCGACGGTCGTCTGGCGTACGAACCGGTCGCGGACGGTGTATCGCCTTCAGCGGGGAAGGACAGCAACGGTCCGACCGCGGCGGCGACCTCCGTTTCCCGTCTGGATCATTTCAATGCATCCAACGGTACGCTGTACAATATGAAGTTCCATCCTTCGGCATTGGCGGGTCGTGCAGGTCTCGAAAATTTTGCGGCTTTGATCCACACCTTCTTCGATAAGAAGGGCTCTCATGTGCAGTTTAACGTCGTCAGCCGTGAAACGCTGCTCGACGCACAGGCACA